>JANYFP010000057.1 GCA_025362555.1 Verrucomicrobiota bacterium | reverse complement strand
GCTACCTATGCTTCTAATACACGAAATCGGCTTGTTTCAGACCCCGTCCGGTGCGACTTGCAGAAGCTCACGAACACTCGCCGGAATTGCCTGAGCAACCATCCCACCTATGTTTTTCAATTTCACAAAGGCCCGACGCTCGTGGCCCAAGGCGAAGTGACGGCAGTCTGTGTGACTAGTGACGACAAGGGTGGGATGGTTGCTCAGGCAATTCCGGCGAGTGTTCGTGAGCTTCTGCAAGTCGCACCGGACGGGGTCTGAAACAAGCCGATTTCGTGTATTAGAAGCATAGGTAGCCAACGTCCGATTACCTTAAAATGAATCCCTCGCTCATCGCCGTCGTATTTTCCGGAGGAATCTTTCTTGGTATGTTGGTTTGTCTTGAACTTGGACGTCGTTTTGGCGTCCGGCAACTGGCTCGAGATCCAGCAGGGGCGCGCCAAGGCATTGGCGCGGTCGAGGGCGCAGTCTTTGGGCTGCTCGGCTTGCTCATCGCGTTCACGTTTTCCGGCGCTGCTTCACGCTTCGATGACCGGCGGCATTTGATTCGGCAAGAGGCCAACAACATTGGAACCGCTTGGCTGCGCCTTGATCTCCTGCCTGCCACGCCGCAGGATAAGTTGCGCGATTTATTTCGGCAGTACCTTGATTCGCGGCTTGAAGCGTATGCCAAGTTGCCCGATCTGGACGCATTTAAGGCTGGGCTCGCGCGCTCGGGAGAATTGCAGAGTGAAATCTGGAGCAAGGCCGTCGCGGCCTGCCGGGAATCAGGATCGCAACCGGCCCACATGCTGCTCTTGCCGGCCTTGAACGACATGTTCGACATCACCACGACGCGGAGTGAGGCAATGAAAATGCATCCACCGAAGGCCGTCTTTGGCATGCTGGTCGCCCTCGCTTTCATCGCCTCGCTGATGGCCGGTTACGGTCTGGCCGGCAGCAAGGCCCGGAGTTGGATTCACGTGATCGGTTTTGTTGGCACCATGGCCGTGACGACTTACGTTATCTTTGACCTGGAGCTTCCGCGCTTCGGCTTTCTTAACGTCAAAGAGGCTGATCAGGTTCTGATCGATTTGCGCGAGAGCATGAAATAATCGCCAGGGAAATTCCAGATGCTGCACCGAAGTCAGCGCGTAGCCGCAGGCCTCAGTGCCTGCCGTTCTGCAACTCCCGGGCTTGGCAGACGGGGATGTCTGCGGCTACTTTGAGGAAGCAAACTTCAGGCGGCGTATTTGGTAACAGCTATCGTGAATTCGCTCCGATCACCGCCACACCGATTCAAAGCATTGGTTTAATTATTTCCCAAGCGGTCTCCGCGACGATGACGTGGCCTTGCGCAGTGGGATGAATGCCGTCCGCTTGATTTAAGCCGGCGACGCCACCGACGCCGGCGAGCAGAAAGGGGATGAGGGTTGCGTGGTTTTTCTCGGCGAGCGCGGGATAGATCGCGGCAAATTTTCCGGTGTGCTCGGCACCCATATTGGTGGGGAGTTGCATGCCGGCTAACACAATGTGGGCGTTGGGATATTTCTCACGGACGCGGTCGATCATGACTTGCAGATTCGTCCGGGAATTCTCCGGCGGGATGCCGCGCAGTCCGTCGTTGCCCCCGAGTTCGATGACGAAAAGATCGACCCGTTGCCGAAGAATCCAATCGAGCCGACGCAGGCCGCCCGCGGTCGTTTCGCCGCTCAGCCCGGCGTTCACCACTCGCCAAGGCAATCCGGCGTCAGTGATTTTTTTCTGAATCAAGGCCGGATAGGCTTCATCGGGATCAAGCCCGTTGCCGGCCGTGATACTGTCGCCGAAAAATACCAGCGTTTTGGTTTCGGCCGCAGCCAATCCGACAAACCAGCATAACCCGAGGAGGACCAGCCTTCCTGTTTGGTTTTTGCGCTTTCGGGGAAGTTCGCTCTTGTTCAGGCCCATTGTGTTAAAAGAAACCCATGTTCAAAACATCCTGAAAGTCGAGCGGCTGTCCAAAACGTATGCGACGGCGGCGGGTCCGTTGACCGTTTTGCAGGAGGTGTCATTCGCGATCGAGGCCGGTGGCACCTGCGCCATCGTCGGCCCTTCCGGCAGTGGGAAAACCACGCTGCTGGGGCTGTGCGCCGGATTGGATCAGCCTTCAGGCGGCAGTGTGTCGATTGACGGACGGGAGATTGGTGGTCTGACGGAAGATCAGCGCGCGCTCGTCCGGAATGAGTGTGTGGGTTTTGTCTTCCAGAATTTTCAACTTATCCCGACTTTGACGGCGTTGGAAAATGTGCTCGTGCCACTTGAACTGCGGGGCGGCACCGTCAAACCGGATGAAGCGATGGAACTCCTGAGTCGTGTCGGTCTCGGCGATCGTCTCGATCATTATCCCACGCAGCTTTCCGGTGGCGAGCAGCAGCGTGTGGCGCTGGCGCGGGCATTTATCAATCGCCCACGTTTGTTGTTTTGTGATGAGCCCACGGGCAATCTTGACGGTGATACGGCGCACACAATGGTGGATCTGATCTTTGGTTTGAACCGTGAACGCGGCACGACACTGGTGTTGGTGACGCATGACCTCGAACTAGCCCGCCGCACCCAGCGTATCATCCGCCTCCGCAGTGGCGCAGTGATCTCCGACGAAAAATTTTAGCCACCTTAGTCGGGTAACAATCTGGGCCACCACGAAACACACTAAACACACGAAAAGGAAAATACTATGAGCCAGATTATCTATCCAGAACAGTCTTACAAAATCATGGGGGCTTGCTTTGAGGTCTATAAAGAAAAAGGGTGCGGATTTTTGGAAGCAGTTTTTCAAGAATGCTTGGAAATGGAGCTGAGTGATCAAGGTGTCCCCTTTGTGGCGCAGCAAAAATTAAATCTGACTTATAAAGGTCGACCGTTGAAGCAAACCTACGCGCCAGACTAAGTTTGTTATGGGAATATTCTTCTCGAAATTAAGGCGGTCTCGCATCTGACAGACGAACATCGGGCTCAAGTGCACAACTATCTATGTGCAACGGGCCTTCGATTGGCGCTTCTTGTGAATTTTGGCCACTTTCCCAAAGTTGAGTCCGAGCGCATCGCTCGTTGATCGTGAATTCTTTCGTGTGTTTAGTGGGTTTCGTGGTGATCACCTCCTGACACGATTCTCGCCGTCGAAAAAATAGCTCACCTAAAACAAGCAACAATCTGTGCCACCACGAAACACACCTAACACACGAAAAGGAAAATACTATGAACCCGATCAGTTTCATGGGTCAGCGGTCGAGTAATTTGGTTAGTGCTGTCGCTGCAATTCGGTCGCTACGCAAAGTTGTAGCCCGGCTATTGGCCTTTTTCCCCGGAATTCTTTCGTGTGTTTAGTGTGTTTCGTGGTGGTCACCTCCTCATGAATTTCATCCTTAAGATGGCTTGGCGGGATACGCGGGCTTCGCGGCGGCGGCTGTTGCTGTTTTCGCTTTCGATCGTGCTGGGCGTGGCGTCGCTCGTCGCCGTGGGCTCGCTCCGGGAAAATTTGCGCGCGGCCATCGAAGAGCAGACCAAGACTCTCCTCGGCGCCGATCTCGTCGTCACGTCACGGGCGAAACTCGAGGGCGACGCCCTCAAATTTGTCGATGGCCTGGGTGGCGTGCAGTCCCGCGAAATTTCATTCAATTCCATGCTCGTGGTCGTCCGGCCGAACGGACCGACGCGTCTCATCCAGGTGCGGGCCGTGGAAGGTGATTTTCCATTTTACGGAAACTTCGTGACGAATCCAGTGGGAGTACGTTCTGCGTTGGCGGGCGGCTTTACCGCGGTGCTCGAAGAAAGCGTCATGGTGCAATTTGATTTGAAACCCGGGGATAAAATTAAACTTGGTTCGTCCGAGTTTATCCTGGCGGGAAGCCTCAAGGAAGTACCGGGCGAATCGGCGGCGGTCGCAACGCTGGCCCCGCGCGTTTTCATTCCGCTCGGAGCCGTGGCGAGCACGGGTTTGTTGCGAGAGGGGAGTCTGGTGCGGTACCGCGTGTACTTTAAATTTCCAGCCAAGTTCGACGTCGAGAAACTCGTGGGCGATCAGCGCAGCCGCTTTCGCGAATTGCGTCTGGGCATCGATACCGTCGAGGAGCGCAAGCGCGATCTGGGGCAGGCGATTCGCAACGTGAATTCGTTTCTCAGTCTGGTGGGATTTGCGTCGTTGTTCCTCGGGGCGATCGGAGTCGCGAGCGCGATTCAGGCGCACATTCGGTTGAAGATTCCCACGATCGCAGTGCTGCGTTGTTTGGGCGCATCGGCTCGAACCAGTTTTTCCATTTACCTCGTGCAAGGGCTGGGGTTGGGCCTGATCGGAGCGAGCGCGGGCGCGTTGCTTGGTCTCGCGGTGCAGCTCGCGCTGCCGGGATTGTTGAAGGATTTTCTGCCGTTCGCGTTTGAGTTTTCTATTTCGTGGGCGGCGTTGGTGCGGGGAGTCGGGGCGGGTTTGGTCGTGAGTGCGCTTTTTGCGTTGCTGCCTTTGCTTGAAATCCGGCGCGTCTCGCCGCTGCTGGCGTTGCGTTCGGCCTTTGTTTTGGATGCCGGGAGGCAGCGGGATTGGCTGCAGTTCGCACTGTTCGGGGTGATTGGAGCGGTGGTTTTTATTTTTGCGATCTGGCAAACCGGACGCTGGCAATGGGGCGTGGGGTTCGGGGTGGCGCTGCTCGTGGGCTTTGGCGTGCTGGCTGGCGTGGCCAAAACGATTTCGTGGCTGGCGAAGAAATTCACGCCACGCAGCTTGCCGTTCGCGTGGCGGCAGGGCGTGGCAAATCTTCATCGGCCGAATAACCGCACGCTGCTGCTTCTGGTGTCACTGGGAATGGGAACCTTCTTGATGATGACACTCTATCTTTCGCGCGACACACTGCTGGGGCAGTTGCGCGTGGTCGGCGGCAATGATCGCCCGAATTTGATGCTCTTTGATATTCAGGATGATCAAGTCGAGTCCTTGACGAAACTGCTGCGGGAGAATGGCGCGCCCGTGAAACAACAGGCGGCGATTGTGACGATGCGCATTACGTCGATCAAGGGACGGGAAGTCACCGAGTTGTTGAAGAACGGACAATCGCACGTGCCGGCTTGGACGTTGCGGCGCGAGTATCGCTCGACCTTTCGCGCGGAGTTGAGTGACACCGAGAAAGTCACGGCGGGAAAGTTCGAAGGGCACGCTGAATCCGGCGCGGAGTGGATTCCGATTTCCATGGAGGAAAGTCTGGCGCGCGATCTGCAGGTGAAGCTCGGCGACGAAATTGTTTTCGATGTGCAAGGCGTGCCGATGAAGACGCGCATTGGCAGTTTGCGGCAGGTGGATTGGCGCCGGATGCAGCCGAATTTCTTCGTGGTTTTTCCGGCCGGCGTGTTGGAGGGCGCGCCGAAATTTCACATCATGGCGTTGCGCGTGGAATCCGCCGAGCAGTCGGCGCGGGTGCAGCAGGCGGTGGTGCGCGAGCAGCCCAATGTGTCAGCGATCGATCTCGGCGTGATCATGCAGGCGATCGATAATGTTTATACAAAGGCGTCGTTTGTGGTGGAATTTCTGGCGCTGTTCACAGTGGTGACGGGCGTGATTGTGCTGGCGGGAGCGGTCATGATTGGCCGGCACCAGCGGGTGCGCGAGAGCGTGCTGTTGCGCACGCTCGGTGCCACGAAGGCGCAGGTTAACCGCATCATGTTGGCTGAATATCTCGCGCTCGGCACGCTCGGCGCGGCGGTTGGTGCGGTGTTGGCGGTCGCCGCGAACGGGGCGCTGGCGTATTTTGTGTTCGACGTAAAATGGGCCGCGCCATCGGCAATGGTGCTGCTGGGTGGTTGGGCGGCTGTGAGTGTCATGACCATCACGACAGGCTTGCTGTCGAATCGCGGCCTCTGCGACCATCCGCCGCTCGAAATCCTGCGCCAAGAAACATGAACCGCCGACTCCTCACTTTCCACTACACGCTCAAAGATGAACGGGGTCGCTTAATTGACACCTCCCAAGGCACGAAGCCGATGCCTTTTATCGAAGGGGCAGGGCAAATCATCGATGGCTTGGAGGAGCAATTGCTCCAGATGACGGCGGGCGAAAAGCGTGCGGTCGTCGTGCCACCCGAGCGGGGCTACGGGCCGCGGGAAGACGATTTGGTGCAAAAAATCCCCAAGTCTCGCTTGCCGGTGGCCGAGCTTAAAGTGGGTGATCAATTTCAAACTGGGCCGGATCGCCATGCTCCCGTGGTGACGGTCATGGCGATTGAGGGCGATGAAGTCCTCCTGGACGCCAACCATCCGCTGGCCGGCCAATCGCTGTATTTTGACGTCGAGCTCGTTACGGTCCGGCCCGCCACCCCCGAGGAGATTGCGCAAGTGTCCCGCGAAATCGTTGATTGATGGGATTGCTTTGGAGGCTTCGACTCGTACTTTTGCGCCCCACTATGACTATTCTCGGCATCGATATCGGCGGGTCTGCATTCAAGGGAGCGCCAGTGGACACGAAGACCGGCCAGTTGCTGGCCGAACGGCACCGGGTGGAAATTTCATCGCCATGTACGACGGCGCAGGGCTTGGCGGCCGCGCGCGAGATTGCCCGCCATTTCAAATGGAAGGGGCCGATCGGCATCGGATTTCCCGGGATTGTCATCGGCGACAAAATTGGCGCGGTCGGTAATTTAGGCGACAATTGGGTTAACGCGAATGGCGCCGCGCTTTTTCGCAAGGCGACCGGTTGCAAAGTGAAGTTATACAACGACGCTGACGCCGCCGGCTTGGCCGAAATGAAGTTTGGGGCCGGCCGCGGCAATCAAGGTTCGGTGTTGATGCTCACATTTGGCACTGGGATTGGGTCGGCGCTATTTTACCGCGGGCAACTATTCCCGAATGCGGAGCTCGGTTGGGTGCCTTGGCGTGGGAAGCCGTTTGAGCGCTTTGCCTCGGCCGCCGTGCGGAAAAAGCTCGATTTATCCTGGGAGGAATGGACCGACCGGGTGAATATCTATTTGGGCGTGATCGAACGGATTCTGTCACCGGATTTGATTATTATCGGCGGTGGAGTGAGTAAGAAATCCGATGAGTTCCTGAAGTTTATCAAGACTCGCGCCCGGGTAGTGCCGGCCAAAATGCATAACGAAGCCGGCATCGTCGGTGCCGCGCTGGCCTGGGAACACGCAGGCAAGCCGTAGCAGCAAACCTCCGGGTAAAGTGGGATCGGCTCAGCATTTCGAGCACAGACCTTGTTTCCCCATTTACCTTGTAAGTCTGTTTGTGGGCGGGGTGCCCTCACCCCGCGAGGCATGGCTCCGAAGCAGCGGGGTGAGGGCATCTCCCCCACATTTTTGCTTCCTCGCTGTTTTTGAGGGGTGATCGAGAAAGCGAGGTTCTACCAAAACCCAAGCCAGAGGAGGTGACCGCTAATGAGTTTCGCCGATAGGAGAAACTTTAGAATACCCCTTCGACTCATCGTCTTCGGTTTAGGTTCCGGGGAGTCTGCTGATCGCTGACTGGTGTGTTCTGCCTGCGATTAGCAGGCCCCAGAAGCCCATGGCGGAGACGATTAGGCAAAGCCGCACTTTCAAGGATTCATCCCTTGATGAATCCAATGAGCGGTTAGAACCTCCGGGTTTTGATTCTGTTTTGTAAGTCTACCCACTGGAAGTCGCGAGGAACCGCTTTTACTTTGTCCGTTATGCCTGCTCAATCGCCTGCTGCCTGGCACCGTGCCACGCCTCGCAACCACTCAACCGACCCCTGCGCCCATTCATCAAATCTGGCTGCAACTTCGCGCGGAGATGGAGTGTCATGCTCCCATGCCCGCACTCCTTCGTTTTTTTGTGCTTTTCTTGCCTCTCACGGGAAAGTTGTCCCGCTAAAGCGCTGGCTAACCTGCTTTCGTTTACTAAGACTATCCGCCCAAACAATTCCCATGTCTGTTCCCACGAATCAACCAGGCCGGACGCCTCCCGGCGCTCCTCAGAAAAAGAAATCCCGTCGCACGCTATTCATCGTGCTGATTGCGCTCGTGTTGGTCGCCGTCATTGGCGTGGCCATCGCCGCAGCCAATAAAAAGGACCCGGCCACCGCGGTCACAACGGAAAAGGCCGTCACGAAAACCATCACGCAGTTGGTGAATGCGACGGGTAAGATCCAGCCTGAGACAGAAGTAAAAATTGCTCCGGAGGTCTCCGGCGAAATTCTTGAACTGCCCTTCCGGGAAGGCGCGATCGTGAAGAAGAACGATTTGATCGTTAGCATTAAAGCCGACGCCTACCGCTACCAAGTTGAGCAGCAGGAAGCCAGTCTCGTGTCCGCCAAGGCCTCCAGTCTAGTCAACAAAGCCGCCTTGCAAAAAGCGGACGAGGACATCAAGCGCAACCGGGATCTCTACGCCAAGCATCTCATCTCCGATTCCGATCTGGCGGTCGTGACCAATGCCTTCGAGGGCGCCAAGGCGGCTTACGATAGTGCCGTGGCCAATATCACGCGTACGGAAGGTTTGCTGAATCAGATGCGCGATCAGCTGACGAAAGCGATTATCTATGCACCCATTGACGGTACGGTCACTTCCCGGACCAGTGAAATTGGCGAACGCGTCGTCGCCACCGGTTCGTTTGCCGGCACCGAAATCATGCGCATAGCCGACCTCTCGACCATGGAAGTACGCGTTAACATCAACGAAAACGACATCGTCAATGTGAAGGTGGGCGACAAGGCCCGCATCTCCATCGACGCTTATCCCGCGCGTAAATTCACCGGTTTCGTGAAGGAAATCGCCGCCGCCGCCAAGACCACCGGGTTGAGCACGCAGGAAGAAATTACTAATTTCCAAGTTAAAATCCGGGTGGCCGACAAGGATGTTGCCCTTCGTCCGGGCATGAGCGCCAACGTGGATATTGAGACGAAGACCGTCGAGAACGTCATCGCCGTTCCGATCCAATCGGTCACCGTGCGCAGCCGCGAAGGCAATAAGACGATCGATGAATTGGCGGGTGCCCGGGAGATGAAATCCAAGGAGTCCCAGGGCGATGGCGCCGCCGCCGCGGTCAATGAAAAGCAACAGCGCGAGCGCGAGCGCGACGATCGGGCTGCGCTGCAGCGGGTGGTCTTTGTGCGCAACGGCGACGTGGTGAAAATGACCACGGTTGAAACCGGCATCGGCGATACGACCCACCTTGAAATTAAGACCGGGCTCAAGGCCGGTGAAGAGGTCGTCAGCGGTCCCTTCAGTGTCATCACTCGCACGCTCAAAGATGGGATGAAGGTCCGCATCGAAAAGCCCAAGGGTCCGACCGAGAAAAAATAAGGGAAGTTCAGACCGGGTCGCTTTTCACGGCGATCCGGCCGAGATCCTTTACTCTAAAAACATGATACCTCCACCAGTCACTGCCAGCTCCGGGGCGCATGAGCCGCGCGTCGTCCGTCCGGCGGGACCGCTCGTGATCGATATCGAAGGCGTGACCAAGCTCTATAAAATGGGCGCCGAGATCATTCAGGCCCTTCGGGGCGTGAATCTCAAAATTCACCGCAACGAATATCTCGCGATCATGGGGCCCTCGGGCTCCGGCAAATCCACCTTGATGAATATGCTGGGCTGTCTCGATACGCCGACGGCCGGTCATTATCAATTCGCCGGCAAGAATGTTGCCACGATGGTGGACGATGAACTCGCCGACATCCGAAATCGCGAAATTGGTTTCGTTTTCCAGACGTTCAATCTGCTGCCGCGCTCCGATGCGTTGCACAACGTCGAGCTACCCTTGATTTATGCCGGTCTGTCCAAATCGGTGCGGATCGAGCGAGCCGAGCAGGCCTTGGCCGACGTCGGCCTCGGTGATCGCATGCATCACAAACCCAATGAACTCTCCGGCGGTCAAAGGCAACGCGTGGCCATCGCCCGCGCGCTTGTCACGCGGCCGTCGATTATTCTGGCGGATGAACCCACGGGTAATCTCGATTCGAAAACGGGCGTCGAGATCATGGATCTCTTCGAGCAACTCTACGCGCAGGGCAACACCCTGATCGTCGTCACTCACGAGGAAGATATCGCCCGCCACGCCCGCCGCATCGTGCGGTTGCGCGACGGCCTGATCGAGTCCGATGGCCCGGCTTGAGAAATTTTCGATTTTTGAATCTGGATTTTTGATTTCCACCATGACCGAGAAAGATCTCAAGCAGCGAACGAAAGCCTTTTCACTGCGGGTATTGAAGCTCATTGATTCATTGCCGGAGACCCGCGCGGGACGGATTTTGTCGAATCAGTTGGGTCGTTCAGGAACCTCGGTGGGCGCAAATTATCGAGCGGCCTGCCGCTCCCGTTCTGAAGCTGAAATGATTTCAAAGCTTTCGGTGGTGGAAGAAGAGGCGGACGAATCGTGTTTCTGGATGCAATTGATTTCAGAGCATGGCTTGATGCTGCCAGAGAAGCTGGTTCCGCTCCTTCGTGAGGCAGATGAAATAACCGCAATCATGGTTGCTTCGCGACGGACCCTTGCGGCCAAGAATCCAAAATCGAGAATCCAACATCGAAAATGAAGCGCCTTTATTTCGAGCTTAATGAATCCCTGCGGATCGCCTTTGCGCAAATCCGGGCGAACAAACTGCGTTCTTCCCTGACGGCCCTCGGGGTCATCATTGGCATTGTCGCAGTGACACTCATGGGCACCGCGATCAAAGGGATCGATGTTGGCGTGGACCGCAGTTTTTCGGGCTTTGGCGACGATGTGCTTTACGTCACGAAATGGCCGTGGAACGAGGTGCAGGATTGGTGGAATTACCGCAATCGCCGTCCGATCCGCTATGATTATGCGCGGCAAATTAATGAGTGGATCGCCACGAATCCTGATAGCGCGCTCAAAATTGCAGTGCCGACGGCGAACACTCAGACAACGGTCATTCGCGGCGAAAATCGCGTGAATAATATTTGGACGCTGGGCACCAGTGCGGATTACTCCCGCATCTCGCGCTCCGACATGAAGGAGGGCCGATTCTTCAGTGATTTCGAGGCGCAATCAGGCGGCAATGTCGCGATCATCGGCTTCGACGTGGCTGATGCGCTGTTCCCGAACGAATCCGCGATTGGCAAAACGGTTCGGATTCGCGACCAGAACTTTAAAGTGCTCGGCGTGGCGGCCCGGCAGGGAAGTTTTCTCGGGCTTTTTAGCTGGGATTCCATGCTGGCGATGCCGATCACCACTTACCGCCGCTACTATCGGGTGAACGATGACGGCGAGATCCGCGTGCAAGTGGATACGACCCGCATGGAATCGGCGCGCGACGAACTTCGCGGATTGGTGCGCCGTATTCGTCAGCTCGGTCCGGAAAAGCGCGACGATTTCGAGATCAACGAGCAGGGCACGATCCGCAAGCAACTCGATCCGATTAAAAACGGCATCGCGTTGGCCGGTTTGTTTATCACGAGCCTCGCGTTGTTTGTCGGGGCGATCGGCATCATGAATATCACCTACGTCAGCGTGAAGGAACGCACGAAGGAGATCGGCACGCGCAAAGCACTCGGCGCGCGCCGTCGCACGATTTTGCTGCAGTTCCTGATCGAGGCGGTGACAATTTGTTTCATTGGTGGCGTGGCGGGACTGGCGTTCGCGCGCGGACTCACTGAGTTGGTGGCGGTGGTGGCGCCGTCGTTTCCCCTCGTGTTTTCCGTTGGTCTGGTGCTCACCGGCCTGACGATTTCAGTGCTCACAGGAATTCTGAGCGGATTTTTGCCGGCCTTGGCCGCGAGCAAACTCGATCCGGTCGTCGCGCTGCGTTATGAATGATTTTTTCCAGGATATTTATTCCTTCGAGTGTAGGAGCTTGCTTGCAAGCGATTCCGATTGGGGTGTGGCCTCGAATATTGTGAATCGCTTGCAAGCAAGCTCCTACACTCGGAATTGGCCGAGTGTGATGCCGGCGACCTTAACCTACCGCTCATGAATCTCGCTGAAACTCTGCGCCTCGCGCTCTCCTCGCTTTCGGCGAACAAGCTCCGTTCCGGGCTCACCATGCTAGGCATTGCGGTGGGCGTTTTCTCGGTGATTGGAGTCATGACCGTCATCACCGGCCTGCGCGGTTCAATTGAGTCAGGTTTGAATGTTCTCGGGGCGAACAGCTTTCAATTTTCAAAATATCCCGCGATCAATTTTAGCGACCCACGTCAGAAGTTCGCGAACCGTCGCGATATCACTTACGCGGAGTCAGCGCGGTTTAAGGAGCTCATGCGCGACACCGCCGAAGTGAGTTTGCAAATGCGCCGGGGCGGGCGCCGTGTTACCTACCTTGATCGGTCGACGAATCCGAATATCCCGCTCATCGGCGCGGATGAAAATTTTATCACGAGCCGTAACTACGAGATCGCGTACGGTCGCAATCTCGGCCCGGACGATGTGGAACTGGGGCGCGCCGTGGTTATTCTCGGGAGTGATATCGTGGAGAAACTTTTCCCCAGTGAAAGTCCGCTCAATCGCGTGGTGCGGATCGACGGTCAGAATTACACGGTCATCGGCGTCACGGCCCCGAAGGGAACTTCTTTTGGGCAAAGTCAGGACAATAATGCGGTCACGAGCATTACGAAATACTTGGCGACTTACGGTCGGGCCGGACGTTCGATCAGCATCAACGTGCAGGCTGGCAGTCAGGCCCAACTGGTCGCGGCACAGGACACGGCCATCGGAATGATGCGGCTCGTGCGCGGGCTTGCTCCGGAGGATATCAATGATTTTGAGGTGTTCTCCAACGACACTCTGATCGAGGCGTTCAATAAAATCGCGAGCATCGTGGCGGTGGGTGCGTTTGTGATCAGTGCAATCGCGCTGCTCGCGTCTGGTGTCGGCATTATGAATATCATGCTGGTGAGCGTGACCGAGCGCACGAAGGAGATTGGTATCAGGAAAAGTATCGGCGCGCGGAAGAAAAACATCCTGATGCAATTTCTGATTGAAGCGGTGGTGCTCTCGTTGGTGGGTGGCCTGGCTGGCGTTACGGCGGGTATCATCGGGGGAAACATCGGGGCGAAATTACTAAATGCGTCGGCGGTGTTTCCCTGGGGCTGGGCACTCGCGGGCTTGAGTGTGTGTTCGTTAATCGGCGTCACCTTTGGTTTTTATCCCGCGTGGAAAGCCGCGTCGCTCGACCCGATCGAAGCGCTGCGCTACGAGTGAGTTTTCGGAGGGATTTGCGGCCGGTTTTTGTAGGGCTGTCGCTTGGCAGCCTAGAGCGCGCGGCGCAGTCTTCGGCGCGTGAAATAGCTCTGTCGATTGCGTGTAGGCAGCGTGCTGGCACACGCGATCGGAGCGCGAGCCAGCTCGCTGCCTACGACGGAGGAGAAGGCGTCTCGAATCGCTTGCATGCAACCTCGCTCCTCCGGTCGACAACGGACCGCTCACTTTCTCTATCTGCTAAACGTACTTTTGCGCCGAAGCCTCAGCGCACCTGGCCGGTGCCACGCACAATATATTTGTACGACGTGAGCTCTTCCAAACCCATCGGGCCGCGGGCATGCAGTTTGTCGGTGCTGATGCCGATTTCGGCGCCGAAACCAAATTCGTGGCCGTCGTTGAAACGCGTGGATGCGTTCCACAAAACCACCGCGCTGTCCACGCCGGCGAGGAATTGTTCGGCCGTCGCATTGTCTGCGGTCACGATCGTATCGGTGTGATGCGAACTGTGGGTTTCGATGTGCTCCACCGCAGCGGCGCAATCATCCACCACTTTCACGGCGAGCGTAAGGGCGAGGAATTCAGTGCGGAAGTCGTCGTTCGTCGCGGCCGAGGCTGCGACTCCAGCTTGCGCGAGCAACGCGAGTGCGGCGGGATCGGCGCGCAATTGCACGCCGCGGGCCGTGAGCGCCCGACCGGCTTGCGCGAGAAATGGCGCGGCCACGTCGCGGTGAACGAGCAAGGTTTCGATGGCGTTGCAGACGCCGGGCCGGGAAATTTTCGCGTTGATCGCGATGCTTTCGGCCATCGCGAGATCAGCGGCCCGGTCGACGTAGAGCGCACAAATGCCGTCGTAATGTTTGATGACCGGCACGCGGGCGTGCTTCATTACGGTTTCAATCAAGCCGCGTCCGCCGCGGGGAATGAGCAGATCGATCACGCCGGTCGCTTCACCGAGCAAGCGAACGCTGTCCCGGTCGGTGACGGGGACGAGTTGTACGGCGGCCGGAGGGAGGCCGGCGCTCGTGAGTCCGCGCGAGAGCGCGGTCGCGATGGCGAGATTCGAGCGCAGAGCCTCGGAACCGCCGCGCAAGATGACGGCGTTGCCGCTTTTCAAGCAGAGTCCTGCGGCGTCGCACGTGACGTTGGGGCGAGATTCGTAGATGAAGCCGATGACTCCGAGCGGGACGCGGACCTTCGCAAAGCGGAGACCGTTGGGCTGCGTCCATTCGCGCAAGACTTGGCCGACGGGGTGGGGCAGGGCGGCGACTTGACGCAAACCGGCGGCGCAGGCCGCGAGGCGTTTCGAGTCGAGAGTCAGGCGGTCGAGCAAAGCGGGTGTCTGGCCGGCGACACGGGCGGCGGCGACATCCGAAGCGTTGGCGTTGAGAATCTGATTTTCCGCGACGAGTAATTCGTCAGCCATCGCGTTGAGCGCGGCGTCGATGCGGGCGGGAGGCGTGCCGGCGAGGCTGCGGGCGGCGGCGCGGGCTTGTTGTCCCAGTTGCGTGATCAGTTGTGCGAGATCGGCCATGGCAGCTCAGCGGGCGGGGAAGTGGGTGCCGATGCGCTGACCGGCGACGATGGCTTTTAGGAGCCCGGGCTTGCGACCGCTGGCGATGTTCACCGGGATGCCGGCGTTCACCGCGAGCTGGACGGCCTGAAGTTTGGTGACCATGCCGCCAGTGGAGACGTGACCCTTATCGGCGCGGACAAATCCGGCGACTTCGTTGACGTCACGGACGAGAGGAACGGTTTCTCCGGCGGAATCCTGCAGGCCGTCGACGCTGGTCAGAATAATGAGGAGATCCGCTTCGACGAGAATGGCGACTTCGGCGGAGAGGCGGTCGTTGTCGCCGAAATTAAGTTCCTCGACGGCGACGGAGTCATTTTCGTTGATGATGGGAACCACGTTGTGGCGGGCGAGCAGATGGGCGAGCGTGTTGCGGGTGTTGCGATGGCGCGTGCGGCTATCGAGGTCGCTATGCGTCAGCAAAAGTTGAGCAACGCCGAGTTTCTGGCGGCTGAAGGCACTGGCGTACGAGTGCATGAGTTGGGATTGGCCGACGGCGGCGCAAGCCTGCTTGGCGGCGAGTTCCTTCGGGCGGGCAGTCAGGCCCAGGGTGGCCAGGCCGGCGGCGACTGCACCGCTGGAGACGATGATGCACTCGTGTCCGGCGTGCACGAGGGCGCTGACCTCCGTAGCGAGGCGGGAAATTTGACGGCGGCTCAAGCCGATGCCGTGTTCGGTGGATAGGATGCCGGAGCCGAACTTGAGAACGATGCGTTGGGAACGTTTGGCCATGAAGTTTTCACCTTAGTCAGAGATGCTTATGCAACAAGCCGGAATCGTGGCTTCCGGTGATTTTGCAGGACTTTTGGTTTCCGGCGTTTTTGAGTTACTTGATTGGGTCATTATTGTGGGTTTTAGGGGGCGGGGTAGGCAGCGTGCTTGCACGCGCGGTTTGTTCCGGAGTGGAAATTCGCCGCGCGCAGGCCCGGAGCGCGAGCAAGCTCGCTGGCCTACGACGAACCTTTTAAAAAAACTGAGAGGCTTGCGCTGTTTTTCAGGGGCCGCCCGAAGCTATGACACGTCGCCTACTTGTCTATTTCACTCATGTTGCGATGTGTAAGGGTAACAAAACCAACTGAATTTGATGAACACGAATTTCGCTCAAGGAGTGCCGCTATTGTCTGTTTACGCATTACCGCAGACGGCTTAAGTCAGACGGAATCACCCGCTGCATTCATGCCGACTGTTTCTGCATCTCCGTGTACTTTTGAATTGGCTTTGCCGGACTTGGCGCTGGCGCGGGGCGGCGTGGTGCGACAGCACCGCTCGCGGGGTTGGTGGTGGAGTCGGGAAGGCGATACGCCCGAAAACCCTCAGCAGAATATCCCGACCGTTTTGCTGATTCACGCTCTGACGGGGAGTGCCCAGGCCGGCGGCACCGATGGTTGGTGGGCGCCCCTGATTGGACCGGGGCATGCATTGGATCCCGCAAAGTACCGCCTCGTTTGTTTCAATAATTTGGGTTCCTGTTACGGCAGTAGCGGGCCGGGCGTCGAAGGATTTCCCGCGGCTTCGACCGTTGATCTGACGTGTTTGGATATTTCGCGCGCGTTATTGCTTTCACTCGACAAACTCGGGATCGGGCGCGTGCATTTGACCACCGGCGGCTCATTGGGCGGCATGGTGACACTGACGTTGGCGGCCTTGTCTCCGGAGCGCTTTGAACGGGTTTTACCTCTGGCGACGACCTTAGCAGCGAGCGCGTGGGTCGTCGGTTGGAATCATGTGGCGCGGCAGATTTTGCGGCTCGATCCAGGTTATCCGAATAATGTCGGGCGTGGGCTGGAGATTGCGCGTCAGTTGGCGATCTTAACCTATCGCGCCGAGCCGGGACTCGAAGCGGATCAGCCGCGGTCGGGTTCGCCGAAATCGCCGGCGGCGACTTATCCGGTGCAAAGTTATCTGGAGCATCAGGGCCGGAAATTGCGCAATCGTTTTGCCGTGCAGGCTTACGAGCTGCAGTTGGCGGCGATGGATCATCACGATTTATTTCAGCCGTTGCCGGGTGAGACTCAACCGGCGATCAGTCGCGTGCGGGCATCAGCGCTGGTCGTCGATGTGGACAGCGACCAATTGTTCACGCCGGCGCAGGCGACGGTATTGGTCGAGCATTTGCGGCAGGCCGGCTCCCAAGTGGAACGCACCACGGTAAACAGTATTCATGGGCACGATGCTTTTTTGATCGAGTGGGAGACACTTGAGCCTATCTTGATTCGGGCGCTGCAACTGCACTCTCCCTTATAAATGAGCGAACCTTGGCAGGTCTATAAATTCGGTGGATCATCTCTTGGTACCTCGGGGCGGATGCCTCGGGTGCTGGAATTGGTGGCGGCGGCACCGCGACCTCTGGCGTTGGTGGTCTCAGCGCTTGGTGACAGCACTGATTGGCTGATTCTCGCGGCCCGCTCGGCTGAGGAAGGTAATATCAGCCAGGCGCGGAATCAATTGTCGCACGTCCGTGAGTTGGCCGGCTCGACGGCGCGCGCAGTGCTGGGCAGTCAGGGTCAGAAGGGGATGAAGTACGATTTGGACGAGGTTTTGACGCCGGTTGAACGGCTGCTTTCCGGCATCGAGCTCACGCGTGAATGTTCGCCGCGCACTCTCGATGCCATTATCAGCGTCGGTGAACGCATCTCTTCCATCTTGTTGGCGCGTGCACTGACGGAACGCAATGTGCCCGCGATGTCAGTGGACGCGCGGGATTTTGTCGTGACCGACAGCACCTATGGTTCGGCCGCGGTGGAGAAGGCGGAGACCGCCGTGAAATTTGCGGCGTTGGAATCGAAGTGGGTCGGCCACGTGCCGATCTTCACGGGATTTATTGGGCGCACGCGTGACGGGCACACCACGACGCTCGGGCGCAATGGTTCCGATTACACGGCGACCTTGGTCGCGGGTTTGCTCAAGGCGAGTTCGGTGACAGTGTGGACGGATGTGCTCGGCGTCATGACGGCCGATCCGGCGCTCGTGCGCGAAGCTTCGCCGGTGGACCGGCTCTCTTACGATGA
>JANYFP010000043.1 GCA_025362555.1 Verrucomicrobiota bacterium | reverse complement strand
TGGCCAAAAATGTGCCGAGATTGAACATCGCGCTGACAATGCCACCGAGCGTTCCCCGCTTTGCTCGTGGCCAGACCTCGGTAATGAGCGCAAAGCCCACCGCCCATTCTCCACCGGTGCCGACACCGGCGATGAAACGAAATCCCATTAGCACGAACACATTTGGCGCCACCGCCATGCCCGCTGTGGCGATTGAATAAACGAAAACCGACCACCCGAGGATTCGAATGCGCCCCAGTCGATCGCCGAGTTGCGCGAAGACGACGCCCCCAAAAGCGCTGCCAAGCAGGCCGACTCCGATCGCGATTCGAATGGTCTGCGCATCAACCCCCAGCGTCGCGGCCACTTGCTTTTGATAGAGAATGAGGAGCACCGTATCGACGGCACTGAAAAACCATCCAAGGCAAGCCGCAGCAACGGTGGCGCGCTGGTTTCTCATGACATTGAGCATGGCTGACGATTGCGCCGTGAGTCGCAGGGGTCAATCAACGAGACCGGACAAGGCGTGTTCGGCAGCTCATTGAAAAAACGAAGATCACGAATAAAGCGCCCGACGTTTTACCAGTCCTCTTTTTCAGTAATGGTGCCGGCGCTCATTTGCTCGGAGCAACCACGCAAAGGCGGCTAGCCAGTAGGGCGAAGTCTTAGCGTAGAAGTAGCCGATGTCCTATATACTACGGGCCGGCACGTTGCTATAGTGCCTTCCGGATAGAATGTTTCTACACGCGCCTTCTTGTGTCGGACCGCAAGAATATCGTTCCAGCCATATCTTTCACCCGCCAAGGTAAATCAGCTCAGCGTTAACCATGACTTTGAATATCTATCCCGAAACGAATAATCAGACCCAGGGTATAACCATCACCATTGGCGGAATTGCCGGCGCTCGTACAATCACCTACTCGCCTTAACTCCGATGAATCATTGATGAAATGGCCGGCACCATGGCGCGTACCTTTCATCGTTGGTTGAGCCCCACCGGCAAAGGTCGTCGGACTACTTTCAATCTATACCCACACTTTCTACAAACTATGCTTCCTCCCATAAATCTCACGCCTCTCCCGCTCGCCGGCATCTTCGGTCTAGGTGGCATGGAATTAGTCGCCATCTTAGCGATTATCATGCTGCTCTTCGGCGGTGCCAAACTACCCGCACTGGCCAAAGGCCTTGGCCAGTCCATTAAGGAATTCAAAAAGGCGGCGAGGGACGACGACAGTGACGAGAAGAAGCCGGAACCAATCCAGCACTCTGGAAAAAACTAACCGGTCTAGCCGCCGATTTTAAGCGCACGAACGTGTTTCACGGAACGCGCATTTTTCTTTTAATCGCGCGGCTAAAAACCGAGATTTCTTGAGCTCCGCAGAGATGCGGCCAGCCGAACAATCCAGTGGCTTGACTGATTTGTTGCACGCTGATGGCTGGCGGCATTTTTTTCCGCAGCTCTCAATGGGACCGCCCGGGCCTCACGCAAATCACCGGGTGGGAATAAATATTGTTCAGCAAAGGCCGCTGAATCAGCGGCATAAATTCATCACCAAAACGGGGGCATGAGATTCGCTAAGCTTAATCGCTTGTTTAATCGAAAGTCTACAACCGCCAAAAACATTCCCGCGAGTAGCGTGGCCATTCGAACGCAATCCTTCCGCTTCATCGATTGGGGGCCAGGCGACTCAACCTTCCGACGAACGACTTCGGGCCATCGATCCAGTAGGTATCCTGCGTTGATTTCGCATCCTAAGCCACTGCGAGTCGAATGGGGGATTGACGAACTTTCCCAACAATTTTGCTGATTTAGTTTTGAAACCCACCCGCCCAGGAATCGCTGCAAACCACCCCCGATGAATTCAACCGCCACGGCCATTCTCACTGTCGACCATCCACTGAAATTCATGGCGAGACCGACGCCGCAATTGCAGACCACGGTCGAACAATATCACGCCGTTTTAGCACCCGATCAATTCAAGGAACTGCTCGGAAACATCGAAAGTATTTTTTCAAAATTCACGGCGAAACTGCTTGAGTTTGAACCGGGACTGGAACGCGGCCATGCGCTCCATCAGATGATGGATCATGAGCTAAAAGCGGCCTCCCAGTATGCCATCAGCTGTCACAAGGGTTGCTCCGGTTGCTGCCACTATGAGGTAGAGATTACCCGAAATGAGGCGATTATCCTAAGGGACGCAGTGCAACAGGGGGTACTCATTGATTTTAAACGTCTCCATGTGCAGGCGATGCGAGAGCGAAGAAGCCCGGAATGGCGACGGTTTGGTAGCGCAGACAACCGCTGCGTATTTCTCGCGGAGAATGGGGCCTGCCGGGTATACGATATCCGTCCCTCGATTTGCCGAAAGCACATCGTGTCCACTCCGCCGGTAAATTGCACCACCGACGGAGCGACGGTCAGCCCAATCCAGGTATTACTCGCTGAGATATTACTCAGTGCGGAACTAAGCATCGACGGAAACGGGTTTGGTTCACTGCCGAAAATGTTGGAAGGTTTGATGGAGGAGACTTCCGCGGTACGGGTCGAAACTTCCTCCGCCTAGTTGGGGCGGTGGGTGAAACGGAATGGAATTCGGGCCTAATCAGCGTTATTTGCCGCTCACGGGCTTTGCCCGTCGAATCAATGCTGGTTGCGCGCATGATCAGTCGCTGGATTTTATTTTAGCCTTATATCAATGCGACGTTTGATTTGAGCAAGAAGGTGTTTGCTCGATTCCAACCCCACAAGTATCGAGCCATCGTGATATCCAGAGGTCCCAAAAAAAAATTGCTTCAACGCTGCACCGATCAACTGCAAGGCATTTGGCGGAATAGCTTGATGACCTCGATTCCCGCGCGACGCCGGCGTCTGACCGCTGTAACCGTCGGGCTCGTACTCGCCATTGGAACACTGGACTTCCTGCTTGGGTTCGAGGTGTCCCTGCTCGTCTTTTATTGTCTGCCGGTAGTTTTGGGCACTGCTACCATCAATTGGAAATTTGGCGTGGCGGTGGCTTTCGCCAGCGTGGGGAGTTGGCTCGTAGGTGATATTGCCGCCGGTGCGCACTATGGCAACTGGGTCATTCCGTGGTGGAACGCGTTGATTGCACTCAGTACTTATCTGCTCGTGGTCTGGCTGTTTTCAGCGGTCCAGACACTCCAGCGCGAAATGGAAGAACGTATTTTGCAGCGCACCGCAGCCCTGACCGAGGAGATTGTGGAGCGGGAACGATTGGAGCGAGTCATTCTTGAAATTGGCGAGAAGGAGCGCAGCAGTATTGGCCGTGAACTGCACGATGACCTAGGTCAGCACCTGACAGGCACCGCTTTGGCTGCCCAGGTGTTGGGAGAAAAACTCCAGGCCAATCTGGCCGATGAACAAGTTGATGCGTGGCGAATTGTTCGCCTCGTAGAAGAAGGGATTGAAAAAACTCGCCGTCTGGCCAAAGGGCTTTTGCTGGCTGAAATTGAACCCGATGGCTTGCGCGAGGCCTTGCATGAATATGCCGCAACGGCGGCGGAGCAGTTCCGCATCATTTGCTTGTTTCGTTGCGATGAAGTGACTGATTCCATTGATAGCGATGTGGCCACTCAATTTTTCCGCATTACTCAAGAATCGGTGCGAAATGCGGTATGCCACGGCAAAGCAAAGTTGGTTGAAATCTCCCTGCAGTCATCCGCTGATAGTTTAATTTTGACCATACGCGATGACGGCTCCGGTCTGCCTCCGCCAGACGAGCGCGGGCAAGGTCTCGGCCTGCGCATTATGGCTTATCGCGCGGAAATGATTAACGCCAGCTTCAGGATTGAAGGAATCAGAGGAGGAGGCACGCTGGTTGAATGTCGTCTCCCGCATGATTTAACCCCTCCGGATGCCTAATTCCCTCACTACGCCCCCTGACTCCTCGACGCCCCGACGCCGCGTATTTCTCGTCGACGACCACCCACTGGTGCGAGAATGGCTGGCCAGTCTGATCGAGCGACAAGCTGATTTAACGGTGTGCGGGCAAGCCGGCGATGCGAGCACCGCGGTGCAAGAAATTCCCCGGCTGCAGCCCGATGTGATGGTGGTTGATCTCTCACTCCAAGGACAGACGGGCTTGGAATTAATCAAGCAACTGCAGACCTTGCTGCCTAACCCGCGTGTACTGGTTCTCTCCATGCACGAGGAATCTTTTTATGCTGAACGGGCATTGCGGGCTGGCGCGCTCGGCTACGTGATGAAGCGTGAAGTCACGAGTAAGATTATCGAGGCCATCCGCCAAGTATTACTCGGACGCCTCTATGTCAGCGAGGCGCTCGCAACCCAAATGGCCGGGAAATTCATCGGTGCTCGCGCCTCGGTCGGAGAATCTCCCCTCGCGCAACTCAGTGATCGCGAGATGGAGGTATTTTCTCTTCTCGGGCAAGGATACGAAACCAAGCGCATCGCCAATGATCTGCGGCTCAGCCCAAAAACAGTCCAAGTTTACTGCGGGCGGATCAAAGAAAAACTCAACCTCGAGAGTTTCACGGCGTTGATTCGCGAAGCCGTGCGCTGGTTTGAGCAAGAACATCGGGGCAGCTAGGCGCATAGTGTAAGCCCTGAGCTTACACGATAACCAGTTCTGCTCCGGCAGACACTGAGCACGATTATGTGCTAGTATCGTGAAATGTTATTCTGGTCGGACAAATGCGATAGCCGTCAGGGCAAAACACGGAAGTGCTGCTCAAAAATATTCTGCCGAATAAATTTTATCGGGCTAATTGGGCAGAAAATGCCATCCGCATAAAATTCGCGCGATGGACCAATTGCGTATTCTCCAGGTTATTTTCTCCTCTCGCATCGCGGGATCAGAGCGATATGCGGTGGATTTGGCCAATCGACAGGCCGCCTTGGGTCACGAGGTTCACGTGGCGGGCACCCACGGCTCTCCTCTCGCGAGCGCCCTGACCAATGCCGTCAGATTCCACGGATTTAACTCACGCTTTTTCCGGGGCCTGCGCTTGCGCCGTCTGATTGGGGCTCTTTCGCCGGATATCTGTCACGGACATTTGAGCCCCGCATGCAAGGCACTGGCGGGAACGTCTGAGCACGTCGTAAAAGTGGCCACGCTCCACGTGGGCGACAAGCCACACCAACATGCCCGGCTTGATGGACTGATTTGTGTTAACCGGACGCAAACCGCCCAGCTTTCTCTCTACCGAGGCCTCGTGCACGTGATCCCGAATTGGCTGCCGGCGACGCCGGCAGCAGCGGCGGTGCCCGGCGTTCGAACAGAACTTGGCTTAAGCAAAAATACCTTCCTCGTTGGAGCGGTGGGACGGCTCCACCAGAGCAAGGGAATGGACGTGCTCATTTCAGCCTTTCGTATTTCCTCCCCGCCGGATGCCGCTCTGGTAATTCTGGGGGAAGGCCCGCAATTGTCGGAGCTAAAAAAACTCCGGGCTGGGAATAAACGTATCCACCTGCTGGGCTACCGGGAAAATGTCACTCCCGTTTTAGCGGACCTAAATCTCTTCGTTTGCCCCTCGCGCGAGGAATCTTTTGGTCTCGCGATTCTTGAGGCGATGAGTGTGGGCCTGCCAATTATTGCCACCTCCACCGAAGGCCCACGCGAGATCCAACTGAATCAGCCGATTGCGCTAGTCGAGCCCGGCTCAGTTGAAGCCATTACTCGCGCCATCACGGAAGCGCATGATCGGTTCCGGGCGCGTCAGCTGTCCCGGCTGACCTACGATCTCAGTCGTTTCGAGCCGGCGGCGCGCTTGGAAAGCATCACGGGGTTGTATCATCGGGCCATCGAAACGAAGCACGGATTCAAACAGATGGCTCCTCTGGCCCAAATATCATGAGCTCTCCACCCGCAGCCGATTTCTATAAGGTGGATTTGGTGCCCGCTAGAATCCGCCCTATTCCAGAGTCCGCCAAATCTGGGAATTTGCGGCAGCAAATCGCGGGGATTGGGCACCGCATCCGGTCATCCAACACGACCCCGATCACGCGCGAAGCGTATGCGCACTATTACAACGCGTGGGGCGGCAGTTTTATTCTTCACCCGGAAGTATTGCAGTTCTTTGAAGACACCTACGGCGTCAAGACCGACTATCGCGGATACTACCAAGCGGGAGTGTGCATCGCGGCAGTGGGCACCTGGGGCCAATATATCGCGGGCGACCGTAATGCACTGCGCGCATACAAACTCACCGACCGCGTCGATTTCGGTTACCCCACCATCCATTTGCCCGTCGCACCCGGAAATAAATGCACCGTACTTTATCGAACGGGATATTTATTGAATTTGCAACGAGCCCAAATTAAAGGAGCCGTTTTCACTCGACTCAAAAAAATGTCGATTCTGAAACAAATCCCTGAAGCGTTACCCACTGGAAAAAAAGAATTTCAAATTAAAGAACGCCGATTTGAGCGACTGGGCGGGACTTCACGCAATATTCAGGATTTCAGCCCTGATGAAGTCGCCGCCATCTATGGAGAACTTTTTCAAGTGCGCTGGAACCGCCCCCCCCATGCCATCGCGGCGCTAATCCCCACACTGAATCGTCTGCACCGGTTTCTTTATGGAAAAGTCCTGTCGCTAAAAAATCGTCCCGTCGCCATCCAAATTAATTATCGCGCCGAGACCACCCGCAGCATTTGCGTCGATTACATCAATGGCGGGGTAGACAAATCTTTTAACGGGATCAGCCCCGGCTCACTGCTCTCCTACATCAATGGCCGCGATGCTTGCGCGGAAGGCCGTGCCAAGGGCAAACAGGTCATTTATAGCTACGGAAAATCGAATACCGAATACAAAGACCAGTGGTGTGACCAAATCGCACGCGGCTTCACCGGATTCTGGATGCCGTAGTTCGAATACCAATTATGCATTTCCCCGAATCCCCCTGCACCCGGTTGAGCCCTACCGCCTCTTCTGGTTTTTACCATGTTGTTGCATTGAAACCCTTCTCATCGAAGGGCGGCCACAGATTGGTGAAATACAGCCCCAATCACGCACCCGTGCGCTAAATCTATTTTCCATGAATCCCATCCTTGCGTTTATTGAAGGTGTCGGCGGTCCCGAGTTAATGATGATCATGTTCATCGTTTTGTTACTTTTTGGGGCAAACAAAATGCCTGAGCTCGCGAAAGGACTCGGCAAATCCGTTCGCGAATTTAAGAAGGCGGCGGGCGGAATCGAAGACGAAATTCGGCGCGCAATGGATGAGCCGGGAGAAACGCCTTCGCGCCCAGTGCCCCCTCCTCCGCCGTCGACGACAGGAATGATTCAACCGCTATCGTCTGAAAAAACATCGCTCCCACCCAAAGCGGATTAACCGCCAAATAAGTGCGTCTCTTTAAATGATAGCCTGCCCGCCGCAAACGCGCCGGCCATTGACCGGATCACGGCTTTTCCGATGACCGTCCTAGAGAAGTGAACTTGGCCCAAAATCTATCCTGCAAGAAATGAAACGATTCACAGTCGACTTTCCCTCCGCCCGTCCGGCTTTATCCCATGATCGAAGTTAACGGTCTCGTGAAAAATTATGGCGCGAAATGCGCCGTCGCCGGCGTATCGTTCCGGGTCAACCGCGGAGACATTCTCGGCTTTCTCGGTCCGAACGGCGCGGGAAAATCAACTACGATGAAAATGATCGCGGGCTACTTGCGCCCCGACGAAGGCACCGCAAGTGTGGGCGGAATTGATGTAACCGCTGATCCCGTGGCTGTGAAGCGCCAACTCGGCTACCTGCCGGAAAATGCGCCTGCTTATCCCGAGATGACAGTCGAGGAATTCCTTGGATTCATCGCGGAAGTTCGAGGCTACCGGTCCACCGCCGCCAAACGGAGCCAAGTCGACTTCGCGCTTGCTCGTACGCAGCTGGACGCCGTGCGGAAACAAACGATCGAGACTCTTTCGAAAGGCTACAAACAGCGCGTCGGTTTTGCGCAGGCACTGCTCCACGATCCGGTGGCGTTAGTCCTCGATGAGCCTACCGATGGACTGGATCCGAATCAAAAAAATGAAGTCCGCGCACTCATCAAGAGCATGGCGGTGGAAAAAGCGGTCATTCTCTCAACGCATATTTTGGAGGAGGTCGACGCCATCTGCACCCGCGTCATCATCATCGCTCAAGGCCGGCTGATCGTCGACGAAACACCCGCTCAATTACGAGCCCGCGCTCCGGGAATGCGCCTTGACGAAATCTTCCGCGATTTAACCCGCTCGAAGGTTTGAAAGCCACTCCCCTCGCTTATCCGCGAATCTGCCAGCCAACGTGAACAAACAATTGTGAACCAAATCACCCCGATATTTAAACGCGAATTTCTTGGCTATTTTCGCACCCCGGTTGCGTACGTATTCCTTGTCGCCTTTCTCACCCTTTCGGTGTCGCTCGCGTTCTCCCGCTATGGCGGATTCTTCAAGGCCGGTAGCGCAGAAATGGATAGCTACTTCACGTTTTTTCCATGGCTTTTTCTCTTCATCGTCCCGGCGGTCGGCATGAGACTCTGGTCTGAAGAGAAACGTTCAGGGACCGCAGAACTGCTCTTCACCTTGCCCATCACGATTCTGGACGCCGTGCTGGGAAAGTTTCTCGCCGGATGGGCGTTTCTCGCCCTTGCCGTTCTGCTCAGCTTTCCGATGGCACTCACCGTCGCCTATCTCGGCAAACCTGACTGGGGGGTGATCGCTACCAACTATGTCGGAGCAATCCTGATGGCCGGAGGTTATCTTGGAGTCTGCGCTTTGACCTCGGCCCTGACCAAAAATCAAGTCGTTAGTTTTGTCCTCAGCCTCGTGGCTTGCGCCGCGCTGCTTTTTCTCGGCTATAGCAGTTTCACCGAGGTGCTCGAAGGCGTCCTGCCGATTGCAGTTGCCGATGCCTTGGCAAATTTCAGTTTCATTACTCATTTCGAGCCTTTCACTCAGGGCATTATCGACCCGAAGGACGTTGTATTCTTTCTCTCACTGATCGGTTTCACGCTCTTTCTCAACGTCGTCGCCCTGGAGCGCTAACCATTTGCCGCATCGCTATGAAAACCGGCCGTAAAGCCATCGCTATCGCCCTGCTCTTCCTCGGCCTCGTGCTCGTCAACTACCTCGCGTCGTCCCTGCCGGTGCGCCTCGACCTGACCGCCGAATCCATCTATTCGCTCTCGCCCGGCACGAAGGCCATGCTCGGTAAAATCGAAGATCCTGTCACGCTCGACCTCTACGCCTCGAAAGAGACGGGCGGCCTACCCATCATCTATAAAAACTACCGCGCCCGCGTGCAGGAAATGATTCGCCAATACGTCCGGGCCTCCCGCGGCAAACTCACGTTCAACATCATCAACCCAAACCCTGACACTCCCGAGGAAGAGCGCGCCGCTGCTGCGGGGCTCACCGTCCTCGCGGCGACCAAGGGGGGCGATCAGTTTTTTTTCGGACTCGTCGCGATCCAAGCGGATCAACAAAAAGCCATCCCAGCCCTCACACCCCAGCGCGAACAATTCCTCGAATATGATCTTTCCCAACTCATTTACAGCGTGCAGCGAGTCGATAAGAGAAAACTCGGCCTGATCACGAGTCTCCCGCTTCAGGGCAATGGCGTCGACGCTCAAGTGATGGCGATGATGGGGCAGCCGCCTCAACCCGCTCAGTTTGTCATCGGTGAATGGGAGCGTTCTTTTCAACTCATCAAAGTCGAACCCACCGCCACTGAACTTCCGCCCGATCTCGACGTTCTGACCATTATTCACCCCCAAAGCCTGACGCTAAAGCTTCAATTCGCCATCGACCAGTTTCTGCTCGCTGGCAAGCCGGTCTTCCTCTGCGTCGATCCAGCGTCCGAATACTTCAAGCGCCAGGGAAAGATGCACGCCATGATGGGTGGCCCACCCGCCAACATCTCCTCCGATCTCCCGGTGTTGCTCAACGCCTATGGCATAACCTACGACTCACAACAGATCGTGGGGGATCTTGAAAATGCCGCTCAATTTCAAACTCCGGCCGGCATCGCCCGCAATCCCGTCTGGCTCTCCCTCCGTCGCTCCAGTTTCAGCGACAAGGCTCTGCCGACCGCGCAACTTAAGACCGCCGTATTCATCGAGTCCGGAAGCATCGCACCGAAACCAGGTAGCCCCCTCACTTTCACGCCCCTCGTCCAGACCTCCGAGCAATCAGGGGAACTGGTGGGCATGACACTCCAGTTCACCCAACCAGACGACATCGCCCGTCAAATCACCCCGAGCGGGAAAAAAACCATCGCAGCCCTCGTCACCGGTAAGTTCAAAAGCGCTTTTCCTGAAGGCGCACCAAAAGACGACGAGAAACCAAGCGACAAAATATCTGGAAACAACCCGACGGCTAATGAAACCCATGCGGGGTTAAAGGAATCAAGGGATACGTCCACGCTCCTCATTGTCGCCGACACGGACTGGCTCTTCGATGATTTCAGTGTTCGCAAACACGACAATTTCGGCCAGGCGGCTTTCGAACCCTTTAATGACAACCTCGCGTTAGCCGCCAACTCGATCGAATTTCTCGGCGGCTCCCAGGACCTCATCTCCATTCGCGGCAAGGGCAACTCACTTCACCCATTCACCGTCGTACTCACGATGGAGGTGGAGGCGCAAAAAAAATATCAGGAAAAACTAACCGCCCTCGACGCCCGCCTTCATCAGGTACAAGCGAAGCTGAGCGAATTGCAGGGGAAAAAAGGTACGGGTAACCGGCTCGTTACTACCCCGGAGATGACAAAAACAATCGATGAATTCCAGAAACAGTCGGCGGCAATGCGTGCGGAACGGCGCGAAATCCGACGCTCCCTCCGGGAGGAGATTGACCGCCTCGAAAACCATCTGCTCGTCATCAACCTCCTGGCGACGCCGCTCCTGCTCGGGGTGTTTGGCTTTTGGTTCTACCACTCCCGCCGCAAATAATCCGTGCCCTCATTGCGATGAATCTCCGTGCCCTTCTGATTGTCGTTGCCAGCCTCGCGGCAGTTTCCGCGGCGGTTTATCTGGCGCACCGCCCGACTACTTCGCCAGCGGCCGACCCCCGGGTCGGCCAACCGCTCGCCGATTCCGCCGTGGTAGAAAAAACGACAAAACTCCGCATCAGTGACCAAGGCAAAATCGTCACCCTCACCCGCCAAACGGACGGCTCGTGGTCGGTCGTGAGCTATTTCGATCTTCCCGCCAATTTTTCGAAAATTTCCGCCTTCGCGAACAGCCTTACAGAGTCGAAGATCCAACGCGTAGTGACGACGAATGCTGAGCGGCTCGAACGTCTTGGGTTTAAAGACACGCAAGTGGTATTGCTCGATTCCTCTGATCACCAGCTCCTGTCGGTAACGCTGGGGAAAAATGCCGACACCGGCGGCCGTTTCATCCGTTTTGATACCGAACCCAAAGCCTACCTCGCTAACTTCAACGGGGGAATCGACCCCGAACCAAGAGACTGGGCTGAGACCGAACTACCCACCCTCAAGCCCGATAGCATCGGAAAAATGGAAATTACTTTTTGTGACGAGAAACACATTTCTTTTTCCCGCGCAAATAAAGATGCGGCTTGGATCACAGATCAGCCGTCCGCAGAAAGAAAAATCAGCCCCGGAAAAATCAGCGCATTACTAGCTACGATCGGAAACCTCCGTTTTTCCGAGACCAACGATCCCACTGACTCCGCCATCGCCGCAGCGAAAGCTACTGCACTCGCCTTCAAACTTACGTCCTTTGATGGAAAAAACATTAGCGTTACATTCAGCCACAAGCCAGAGGAGAAAAACACTATTCCGGTGGTCGTTGCTGACGGGGAACCGAGCCGAACAACACCCGTATTGGATCCGGTCGCTGCACCCGCCAAAAAAATTATTCCCCAGCTTCCGAACGGAATCACAACTTCAAAAGGCATGCCGCTTCCCAGTGGATTTCCGGTTCCTCCCAATGGGAAACCACTCACCGCGAGTGTAAGTTCCATCCCGACAAATCCGGTATTTATTGAAATTGAGCATAGCGATTCGACTGCGCCGATTAATGCAATGATGCATCAGCGCGCGTTCCAAATTGCAGCTAATAGCTATGCTGGCTTACCGCAGAAATCAGACGAGCTCTTCGAACCCATCCGGGAAAAGACCGTCGATGAAAAACCCACGGAACGGAAGGAGAACTGAAGCGGGACTAAAGATCCCCGGAGCAAGCTCCGGGGTATTTGATCAAACTAATGCCGGCACACGTCACCTGCAAATTCTTCCCGCCGAGTGTAGGAGACAAGCAAGCTCCTACACTTAACCAAGCCGGAACAAGCTCGGGGGTATTAAACCCGCACGGAATAAATTATTTCGATTTCACTAACTTCGGCACGAGGTTGTGCTTATCTTAGCAGAAAAATTTTGAGCATTTGGATCGTGGCGAGAGTGCCGAGACCCAGTGAAACATACCAAAGCCAGCGTTTTTTAACGACCAGACACACACCGCCAAGCGCGATCGCAATTTGAAAAAATGTCGTGGCGAGTCCCAGTTCCCGCCCGCGATCAGCGGCGGTGGTGGCGAGCCCGCGGGCGAGGTCGCGCTTTGCCTCCAAGGCTTTTGCCTCAGTCATGATGTCTTTTTTTTCGCTTTCGTAACGCTCGATCTTGGTCGCAAGTCCAGCGAGCACCTTCGCCTCAATCAGCACCCCGCCCGTCGTCGCCCGGTCCCGCTCAAGTTCATATATGCTCTGCTTAATGCCTTTCGCTTGATAGAAAGCCCATTGATCAGACGCTTCGGCTTGGTTGAACGTCGCTTCATTCAACTGTTTCATTGTCGCGGAAGAATAGCCTGCACCCCGTTGGGTGGCGACGGCCGCCAAGACCGCAAGGCAGATCATCGAGAGCGAAACATACTTGGTCCACGCATCACGCTTTTCTTTTTCTTTTTGAGCCTGTTGGTCGGCTTTGAGGGTTGCTACGAGTGCTTTGAGTTCGTCGAGATCAGTGCTCATGAATTTTATGTAATCGGCTATTCAGCTGAATTTTTCCGGTTTGTCTAGAGCGCGATTACGAAATCGAACTGAGCGGAAGGCACCATAAGCGATGCGGAAAACAGGGTCTCCTTGTCGCAGCTGCACAGGCAACGGGCACGGCACCAAAATCGTCATTCACCAAGCATGTCACACTCCAAGTTTTATTTTTTTATGAATGAAAAGCATCGTCTTTGATGGCCAAACTTCCGTGAGCCATTATTCATAATGGCCCATGATTGATTGGACCCACTGGCACAACGAACCCTTCCTCACCGGTGGGCTGATTTTTATCGGCTGGCTCTACACCATCCTGATCGGCCCCTGGCGCAATCGCCTTGCCCCAGGCACACTTTATCCGCGCCACCACGCGATTAAGTTCTACGCCGCTCTATTGTTTTTTTATTTGGGCGTCGGCTCGCCGCTCGATCAGATCGCTGAGCGCTATCTGCTCAGCGCACACATGCTCCAGCATCAAATTATAATTTATCCGGCAGCCATCCTGTTTCTCCTTGGCCTCCCGGACTGGCTGATTCGTCCACTCACTGGTCATCGCTCACTGCAAACGACGCTCAAAATAATCACCCATCCGGTATTTTGTGGCTTCACCTATACGGCCGTCATCACCGGCTGGCACCTGCCTTTTCTTTACGACTGGGCGCTGCAAAACCGCATTGTTCATATTGCAGAACACTTCATGATGTTTGGCGCGGCCCTGCTTTATTGGTGGCCGCTCTACAGTCCCTCGAAAGAATTCCCGCCCTCCAGTTATGCCGGCCAGATGCTTTACCTGCCCGCAGTCATCATCGGCATGACGCCAGTTTTCGCGTACATTACTTTTTCATCTGACGTCCTCTACCCGACCTACGAATTCGCCCCGCGCATTTGCATGCTGAGCGCCGCCGACGACCAATTGCTCGCCGGTTGCATGATGAAACTTATCGGGATGACGGTTGCGATGATTTCATTCGCCGTTAGTTTCCTTCATTGGTATCGAAAATCTGAAAGGGAAAATCCAGCCCTCGGTCGCTTGGCAAAGATAGGAATAAGAACAGCCTCACTGCCAATTATTTTAGAGGCACCAAGCCGTAGCCGATAGGCCCGCACCCGCGCTCGAACACCACGCAGCAAGATCGGAGGAGTGACCGTAGAATTTTGCGGCGTGGCGAAGATTTTATTTCACGCGGGAGTGCGAAATGATACCGAGCCCGCTCGAAGTAATCGAAGCTCACCGTTACTGGCGGGAACCCGGTGCGGCGAGAGCAACCTTTAGAGCATTCCCTTGGTCCGATGCCACGATCGCCTCCGACCTTTTAGTCAGAAACCAAGATGGTACAAAGCGAACACTCCGATTGAAGCCGCCAGACAATAGACTCCGAAAATATACCAACGGCCATGTTCCAGCCAACCGGAAAGCCACTTTAACGCCACCAGCCCCGCCAGAAAACTCAGAATCAGCCCGAGCAAACTGAAACCGAACAACTGCGCCATTCCATTCGCCGCAGCAACCACCTCATGCCTTGACTCAAGCATCCGTTTCACTTCTCGCGCCACAACCGGAGGAGTTAGGATCACCGCCAAGGCAAAACTATATTCCTCCAATCGCGATTTGGTTGCCCCGAGAATCAATCCAGTCGAAATCGTCGCACCCGAGCGGGAAAACCCGCGAAAGGGCAGGCAGAGTCCCTGAACCGCCCCCATCCAACCAGCTTCGCGCCAGCCAACAGATCGATTTTGTTCACTTGCCGCCCCCGTACGCAGACCGGAATAAATAATCAAACAACCCACCGCAGCCAACGCCACCGCGACCAGGCCCAAGTTGCCAAAAATCATCTCGATTTCTGCATTCTGAATATGTCGCAGGATAATTTTCTCGATGACCCACTTGATCGGATAACCAACCAACGCCGTCAGGAGCGTCGAAAATCCCAGCAATAATGCAATTCGTCGAAACGCCGCCGATGACGAGAAAAACGTCTGCCGCCACGCCTTCCAGAAATAAACAATGACCGCGAACATGGTGCCGCAATGCAGCATCACCAAAAGCAATGTCATCTCCGGACGCGACGGGTCGAGCCCCATCAATTTCGCCGCTACGATGACGTGCGCTGAACTGGAGACCGGCAATAATTCCGCCAAGCCTTGAATCACCGCAAGCACCACAACCTGGAATAAATTTAACATAGCGCGGAAATCATTTCTCATGATCCAAGCAATTGAAAGCCAGAGTCGTCCCCTCGATATTTTAATTCGCAAGGAGTGTTACGGAGTGAATAACCGCCGCGCGGCCAACCCGCCCCCCATTCTTCCCCCCTCGCAGCGCCATCAATTCAGTCGAATTTAAACCGGCCGGAAACCACTCACGACGACTTATACGCATGAATACGCAGGCCAAGGGCACCTTTGCCGATTGCAATTATTCCCGGTCACCGGCTCTCTCTGCGGCCATGCTTATCTCGATTTTATCGACAACCGCCTGGCGGTGATTCGCCGCTTGAACCCTTTTTCTTTCACTGCACGCCGTTCTAAAATACCCGGGTCCATTCGTTCCCTTTTTTTCGCACCATAAATCCAGCGTCCTTATCCTCATGACTCGTACCTCTCTACTTCTCCTCCTTGGTTCGACCTTTCTCGCCCTTGCCGCCACGATGGAGGGTGCCATCGTCAAAGAGGGTATCACCCAAGACGTCAAAATGTACCACGGCGGCGGCGGCCCGACGGGCCAGATCGTGGCGGGAGATTTTTTGATCCAGCACAGTGACGGTTTCAAGGGGGCCAAGCGCGTTGCGATCAGTGTTTTCAACGTCGCGTTTCCCAATGAAAACTCGCTGACCGCGAGCCTCCACACCAAGCCCTCGTCATTCACGAGCAACGGCTACTACACCTCGGTTACGACCACCACGTCGTTTCATAAAACCTCTACGTTGCACACAGCGTTGCAGGGCGTGGACGAAGCGACCCGCCAGCGGATCGCCGACGCGGCGTACGCCACCTTCGTTGATGAATTGCAACGCGCCGGCTACGAGGTCGTGCCGGCCAGTGAGCTCGCCAAACTGGCTCCAGAATATGTGACGTGGACCTCCCACCCCAATTTCAGTCAGGGCCGCTATGGCACCTATGTCGCTCCAACAGGGCGCTCCGTGTACTTCCTCCAAGGTGACGCAGCAAAACGTGACATCTCCGGCAAAAAGGCGCAGCTCTTCCTCCCTTTTCGCGCGCTGGATCGTCCACAAGCCATGACCCGATCCCCCTACCTTGCCCACGACGCCAACCTGGGCATTCTCGCGGTAACCTTGGTCATTGATTACGGGGTCTACAGCACCACCGGAGAGAGCAGAAAAGCCCGCGATGAAGTAAAAGTGGAATTCGAAAAAAGCGTAGCCGCTCAGTCTGGAACGTTCGCCGACACCGCCACGCTCCTCGAATATTGGGGCCCGAAGTCCGGTGGCTTCGCCGGCATCGCCGTGCTGGCCGCACCCGTCCGTTCCGATCAACCCTTCGGCGAAATCACCGGTGGCAACGGCGATGTCGTGGTGAAAGCTGACGCGGCAAAATTTGAGCAAGCCGCCCTGGAAGTCGCCCGCAACGCCGACGCCAAACTCGTTTCGGCTCTGGTCGGACAACGCTAAGCCCAGCGATCCATTTGAACAAGTGGGAGTGAGCTTGCTCGCTCCCACCGATCCACCCGACGGCCGCACCCGGCTGCACGATGGCGGAACGTCGGTGCCAAGCCATTCAGTCGAACTACTGCCGTAATCGTAATCTGTAGATGGAGTGGTTGCCCCCTCAAGACGCTTCAGGATTTCCGAACTCAAGCCAGCCGGGTTGCGGTCAACCCACTCCACCTCCGATTGCATCGTTTGGCTAGGTACCAGCTCACATCACCGAGCCATAAGAAGGGCTTTATGCCCCGATGTTCGAGGTCAGCTCGCGGCGAGATTCCAAAATCGAGGCCTAAAGCCCCTCACAGCCAGAAAATCGCCCGTCCGCCAGATGAGAAAAAGGCACTCCGCTTGCGGGGAGCGCTGAAATTTAAATCTCCCGGAAACGCGCCCGACTCGCCCGTCGTCCCGGCCCGCCGCAGCACTTATACAAAGGGGATAGCCGTGGCGAAGCCGGGAGGTCGCGTTCCACCTGACTTACGGGAGATCCGTTGAGCCCATCAAAAAGCGATCGCACTCGCGGGCGGCACCACGGCCTTCGTTGATGGCCCACACCACCAGACTTTGGCCACGGCGGCAATCGCCGGCAGCAAAAACGCCCTTGATGCTCGTCGTGTACTTCTCGTGCTCCGCCTTGACGTTGGAGCGCGCGTCAGTCTCGACGGTGAGATCTTTAAGAATCGTCTGTTCAGGCCCGAGGAAACCCATCGCGAGCAACACGAGTTGCGCGGGACGTGTTTGCTCCGTGCCCGGAATTTCCTGCGGCACGAACTGGCCCTTCTCATTCTTGCCCCACTTGATTTCAACGGTGACAAGTTCCTTCACGTTGCCCTGTGCATCACCGATAAACTTTTTCACGGTGGTGACGTACACGCGCGGATCCGCTCCAAACTTCGCTGCGGCCTCTTCCTGACCATAATCCATCTTGTAGGTTTTGGGCCACTCGGGCCACGGATTATCGGCGGTACGTTCTGCCGGGGGCTTCGGGAGAATTTCAATCTGGGTGATGCTCTTGCAGACGTGGCGCATCGAGGTGCCAACGCAATCAGTGCCGGTGTCGCCACCGCCAATGACGATCACATCCTTGTCCTTCGCGTGGATCGCGGAAGTATCGGAGTTACCATCGAGCACGGCCTTCGTGTTCGCGGTGAGAAACTCCATCGCGAAGTGCACACCCTTCAGACTGCGGCCTTCGATCGGAAGATCGCGCGGCTGCGTCGCCCCGGTGCAAATGATCGTGGCGTCGTAATTTTTCTGGAAGATCTGGGGCTCGATGTTGTCGTTTTCGCCCGAGCCAATGTTGGCATTGCAGATGAACTTGATGCCCTCTTGCTCCATCAGCTTGATGCGGCGAAGGACCACTTCCTTCTTATCAAGCTTCATGTTCGGGATACCGTACATGAGCAAACCGCCCGGCCGGTCGGCGCGTTCGAAAACCGTGACAGTGTGGCCGGCGAGATTCAGTTGCGCAGCGGCGGACAAACCGGCGGGGCCGGAGCCGATGATCGCGACTTTTTTCCCGGTGCGAACCTGCGGAGCAGTTGGCACGACCCAACCTTCATCCCAGCCGCGATCGGTGATGGCGGCTTCGATGTTCTTGATCGTGACGGGCGGATTGTTGATGCCGAGCACGCAGGAACCTTCGCACGGCGCCGGGCACACGCGGCCGGTAAACTCCGGAAAATTATTCGTCTTATGCAGACGGTGGAGCGCCTCTTTCCAGAGCCCGCGGTAAACGAGATCATTCCACTCGGGGATCAGGTTGTTGATGGGGCAACCGGACGCCATGCCGCTGATGATCTTGCCGGTATGGCAGAAGGGAACGCCGCAATCCATGCAGCGCGCGCCCTGCTGGCGGAGTTTCTTCTCCTCCATGTGGTGGTGGAATTCTTTCCAATCCAGTGTGCGCTCGGTGGGGGTGCGGTCGACGGGGGTCTCCCGCAGATATTCGATGAAGCCAGTTGGTTTGCCCATTTTGGTAAATTTTTTAACCACTAAAACACACTAACGGCTCACTAATTAAGCAGCCCTTTAGATGTATTATCAGCAGATCGGATTAGTGTCTATAAGTGTGGATTAGTGGTTTACTCCGTAATTCAGATCAGTTGCCGCCGACGCGGGAAAGGTCGCGGGCATTTTCCTCGAACGCAGCCATGACAGCTTCGTCTCCGGTGAGGCCTTGCGTCTTGGCGCGATCGATACAGGCGAGCATCCGCTTGTAATCCTTCGGCATGACTTTGACAAATTTCGGCACCGTGAGGTCCCATTGATCGAGCAAGAATTTCGCCCGCGCGCTCTTCGTGTAGTTCAGATGGTTTTGCACGAGTTGGCGAAGGGCGGCGATTTCCGCCGCGTCTTCGAGTTTCTCGATGCCGACCATCTGCAGGTTGACGCGTTTGGCGAAGTCGCCGGTCTCGTCGAGAACGTAACCAATGCCACCGGACATGCCGGCGCCAAAGTTACGACCGGCGCGACCGAGGACGACCACGCGGCCGCCCGTCATGTATTCGCAACCGTTATCGCCGATGCCTTCCACCACGGTGTCGACGCCGGAATTGCGGACGCCGAAACGTTCGCCGGCCAAACCGCAGAGATAAACTTCACCGGCAGTCGCGCCATAAAGGGCCACGTTGCCGATAATCATGTTTTCCGCGGCGTTAAATTTGGCCGTGGCGGATGGATAGATGATCAGCTTGCCACCCGAGAGGCCCTTGCCGACGTAATCGTTTGCATCGCCCTCGATCGAGAGCGTCATGCCGCGAGTGACGAAGGCACCGAAGCTCTGGCCGGCGGAGCCCTTGAAGTTGAGGCGGATCGTGTCGTCAGGGAGACCCTTCGCGCCGTGTTTCTTTGTCACTTCATAGCTGACGATGGTGCCAGTGACGCGGTTGACGTTGCGGATCGGCATCTGGGCGACGACTTTCTCGCCGCGCTGGATGGCTGGTTCGCAAATATCGAGGAGCGTCGTGACGTCGAGCGAGCGCTCGATGCCATGATCCTGCTTGATTGTGCAGAAGCGCCCGACCTCGGGTCCGACTTCCGGCGAGTACAGAATGTTGGAGAAATCGACACCCTTGGCTTTCCAATGATCGATCGCCTTGCGCGGCTCGAGGTAGCCGACCTGGCCGACCATTTCCTCGATCGTGCGGAAGCCGAGTTGCGCCATGATCTCGCGGGTTTCTTCGGCGACGAAGCGCATGAAGTTGACCACGTATTCCGGCTTGCCGGCGAACTTCGCGCGCAGACGCGGGTCCTGCGTCGCGATGCCGGCGGGACAGGTGTTCAGATGGCAAACGCGCATCATGATGCAGCCCGTCGTAACGAGTGGGGCGGTCGCGAAACCAAATTCTTCCGCGCCGAGCAGCGCGGCCATGACGACGTCGCGGCCGGTCTTGAGCTGACCGTCGGTTTCGACGGCGATACGGCTGCGAAGATTATTAAGCACGAGCGTCTGGTGCGTTTCGGCGAGGCCGAGTTCCCACGGCAGACCCGCGTGTTGCAGCGAGGTTTGCGGGGAAGCCCCGGTGCCGCCGTCATAACCAGAGATGAGGACAACGTCCGCGTGCGCTTTCGCAACGCCGGCCGCGATCGTGCCGACGCCCACTTCCGAGACCAGCTTGACGCTGATGCGGGCGTGGCGATTGCCGTTCTTCAAGTCATGAATCAGCTCGGCCAAATCCTCGATCGAGTAGAAGTCGTGATGCGGTGGCGGAGAGATCAGACCGACGCCGGCGGTGGTGCCGCGAGTCTTGGCGACCCACGGATAAACCTTGGTGCCGGGCAACTGACCGCCTTCGCCAGGCTTCGCGCCCTGCGCCATTTTAATTTGGAGTTCGCGCGCGTTGACGAGGTATTCGCTCGTGACACCGAAGCGACCGGACGCGACCTGCTTGATCGCGGAATTCTTCGAATCGCCATTGGGCATCGGAACGAAACGTGCGGGATCTTCGCCGCCCTCGCCCGTGTTGGATTTGCCGCCGATGCGGTTCATCGCGATGGCGAGAGTCTCGTGGGCCTCGCTCGAGATCGAGCCGTAGGACATCGCGCCGGTCTTGAACCGTTTCACGATGCTTTCGACTGACTCAACTTCGGAAAGCGGGATCGCCGTGGTGGCTTTGAAATCCAACATGCTGCGCAGTGTGCAAAGGTTCTTACCCTGCTCGTTGACGATCTTGGCGTATTCCTTGAACGCCGGGTAACTGCCCATGCGCGTCGCCTTCTGCAAGCGATGAATCGCTTCCGGCGTGAAGAGATGGTTCTCCCCATCAGCACGCCATTGATAAATGCCGCCAACGGGCAGTACGTGACCATTCACTTGGCGCGTCGGATAAGCCGCGCGGTGACGCATCAGCACTTCCTGCGCGATAACATCGAGACCGATGCCGCCGATGCGCGATGCGGTCCAGGTGAAATAATGATCGATGACATCCTGACGGATGCCGAGTGCTTCGAACACTTGCGCGCCGCGGTAGCTTTGGATCGCGGAGATACCCATCTTGGACATGACCTTGATCACGCCCTTCGACGCGGCCTTCACGAAGTTCTTGCACGCGGTCTTGTGGTCGATGTTTACCAGCAAGCCCTCGCGGATCATGTCGTCGATCGATTCAAACGCGACGTACGGATTAACGGCGCTGATGCCGTAACCGACGAGCAGCGAGAAGTGGTGGACTTCGCGGGCTTCACCCGTTTCCAGCACGAGGCTGGCGCGGGTGCGGAGACCTTCGCGGATAAGATAATGATGCAGGCCGGCGACGGCGAGCAGCGCGGGAACCGGAGCGAAATCACGGTTCACGCCGCGATCGCTGAGGATGATGACGCTGACCTCGTCTTCCTCGATCATACGCCGGGCCATCATGCAAAGTTCTTCCATCGACTTCGACAGGCCCTTCTCGCCGCGAGCGACGCGGAAGAGAATGGAAAGTGTGCCGACCTTGAGGCCGGGCAGTTCCATGCGGCGGATCTTGGCCATTTCCTCATTGGTGAGGACGGGCCACTTCAACTCGACGCGACGGCAAGCCGTCGGACCGGGATGCAGCAAATTGCCTTCGGAGCCGAGACGCGTCTCAGCCGAGGTGATGATCTCCTCGCGGATACAGTCGATCGGCGGGTTCGTGACCTGCGCGAAAAGCTGTTGGAAATAATCGTAGAGCAGGCGCGGCTTATTGGAGAGCACCGCGAGCGCGGTGTCGTTCCCCATCGAGCCGATCGCCTCGACGCCGTCGCGAGCCATCGGAGCCAGAAGAATACGTTCATCCTCGTGCGTGTAGCCGAAAGCAATTTGCCGCTGGAGTAGTGTCTCGTGGTCGGGCAACGGCACTTCGGGAACAGCGGGTAAATCCTCTAAATGGACGAGATGCTCGTCGAGCCATTGGCGGTAGGGACGCTCGTTGATCAGCTTTTGCTTGATCTCTTCATCCTCGATGATGCGACCCTGTTCGGTATCGACCAAAAACATGCGGCCCGGTTGGAGGCGGCCGTTCATGACGACATTATCAGCGGGGATATCGAGCACGCCGCTCTCGGAAGCCATCACGACCATACCGTCCTTCGTGACGCAATAGCGACCTGGGCGCAGACCATTGCGGTCAAGCACGGCGCCAATTTGTTTGCCATCGGTGAAGGCGATCGCGGCAGGGCCGTCCCACGGTTCCATCAAGCACGCGTGGAATTCATAAAACGCGCGGCGGGCGGGGTCCATGTTCTCATCGTTCGACCATGGCTCCGGCACCATCATCATCACCGCGTGGGCCAGCGGCCGGCCGGCGAGCACGAGCAGTTCGAGCGTGTTGTCGAACATCGCCGAATCGCTGCCGTTCGGGTTGATGATCGGGAGAATCTTCTTCATGTCCTCGCCGAAAGCCTCGGACTCGAAGAGCGCCTCGCGGGCATGCATCCAATTGATGTTGCCGCGGAGAGTGTTGATTTCGCCGTTGTGCGCGACGTAACGATACGGATGCGCGCGATCCCAGCTCGGGAAAGTGTTGGTGCTGAAACGCGAGTGCACGAGGGCGATCGCCGTTTCCATGGCGGGATTCGCCAGATCAGTGAAATACTTCTCAAGCTGATCCGTCAGCAACATGCCTTTGTAGACAATCGTTTTGCAGGACAAACTGGCGACGTACCATGACTCCGCGCCGCTCATCGTGGAGGCATCCGCTCGCGTGCAGCACTGGCGCTGCCCGCCGCACAAAACGAGCCGGAAGTATTGGCCGCGATCAAAGCAA
>JANYFP010000563.1 GCA_025362555.1 Verrucomicrobiota bacterium | reverse complement strand
GGTGATGTCTTCGGCGAGCACGCAAAGCCGCGCGTGCCCCGTGGCGTCCGCCGGCATGGGGACAAGGGTGAAGATCAGGCGCTTGTTGGCGGTGATCAGGCGCCGCTCCTCGCGGACGTAATTGGGTGAAGAGCGACCATGCTGAAGCAATTCGGCGAGATGTGAAATCCACTCGGAACCCGGGGATAATTCGGCCAGCGGGCGTCCGAGTGCCGCGCTCGCCGTGAGCCCAAAATAAGTCTCCGCCTGCCGATTGATGGAGAGGACGCGGTAGCTGGTGCCGGAGGTGCGGAGGACGCACATGGCCATCGGAATATTGTCGTACAGCGTCTGCAGCAGGGCCTTTTGGCCTTCGAGCTCGGCGGCTTGACCGGCGATATGTTTTCGCAATTTTCGCTGATGTAGCAGACTGATTAACGTGATCAGCAGGGCGATCGCGAGCGTGACCGCCGCGTAATTGATGACGCGCTGGCGGGTTATGAGCGGGGAATTCAAATGACCAAACCATTTATTGTAGATGCGGTCGAATTCTCCGCTGCCATGGAGAATGGCGAGGCCTTCGTTCAGGCGCGCGAGGAGTTGGGCGTCGCCTTTGTGGACGGCGAAACAGTGCCGGATATCTTCATTCTCGAGCGGCTGATCGAGCATCACGATGTTGCGGATATTGCGGCGATCAATCACGGAGAGCGCCGTCAATTGTGAGGCGAAGATCGCGGCGCATTCACCGGAGTCCACCAACTGCAGGCCCTCCGAGGTTGAGCTGACCATGATCCGTTCGACCTTCAGCCTGTAGTCGCGGAGGAATTGTTCAGCGATGCTTTTCTCTCCGACGATGGCGAATTTTCGGCCATTTAAATCTTCCAGCCGCTTGATCGGACTGTGCTCTTTCTGGATAAAGATGGCGCCCTGCAACGTGAGGTAGGGGACGGAAAAATCCGCATAGGTTTCGCGCTCGGGCGTCTGGCTTAACGCTTGTAGAAAATCGAATTCTCCCTCCCGGAAGCGGCGGTGCAGCTCGCGGCCAGGCATAGTGACACGATGGATGTTCAAGTTCATTACCCGGGCCACCGCGTTGAGGAGATCTCCGCCAAAGCCAGTCCACACCCCGTCGTCGCCCGTGTAGCCATAGGGAAAGCTGTCCGTCGTCGCACCGACGATAAGGGTTTTTCGCTCGGACAGGGAATGTCCGACCAGCGGTGGTGGGCTGGGCGGGTTCTCCAACGCACCGGCGATCACGGGCAGCAATCCGCAGATGAAAAATAAAAGCCACCGGGACCAGCGGATGCTCAGCCAACCAAACAATGGTTTCAAAGTGGTCACGGGAGGAGTACAGAAAAAATTGGTCGCAATCGCCGGCCGACACAAGCTCTCAAAACCCGCCGCCTCCAGGCCGTTCCGGAGAAGCTAAGGCATTTAAAATAATAGTGTAGCCGACTATTAGTGTAGGGCCGCTGCTTGCGGCGGCCTCGCTGGGTGAGGCTTGTGTCTGGAGTCGCACGTCTAGGCCGTCGCATCGGCCTTCGCCAGGCTACGACCCGACAAGAGCAACGGCCCTACATCGAAACACAGTGTCTATAGTTTTTATGAAAATGCTCTAAGGTACTGAAATTACCGGATAAAACCGGGTCCAGAGCCGATCGGTGCGCCAGTTTTTCACGCGGGGCTGCACCAGGAAATTCTGCGCGTTGAAGTAGAGCGGTATCAGTGGCAGGTCATCGAGTAAGATTTTTTCCGCGTGCTGGTAAGTGAGGTTGCGCAGGGCCGGCGAACGGGCGTGCGCGGCCGCGGTGGCGAGCCGATCGTATTCGGTGTTTTTCCAGTGCGGGTAGTTGCCCGGATTGCCGCTCTGTAAATCTCCACACAAGTCGGAGACGCCGTCGTAGTCAGGAATCGCGGTTGCCAGGGCGATGGCATAATCGCCGCTGATGAGCGCGGCCAAGTGGGTGCGCGCCTCGCGTTGCACGAGAGTGATCTCGATGCCGAGCTCTTGCCGCCACATTTGCTGGATCGCTTCGAGCACGGCGGGAGTGGTGGCCCAGCTCGTCAGTTCCAGGCGGGGAAATCCTTTGCCGCCGGGAAATCCGGCGTCGCTCATCAGTTGGCGGGCGGTGTTCGCATTTTCGACGAGTAACTCGCCGGCGGTGTAGCCGCCTAGACCCGGTGGGATAAAGGAAAACGCGGGCTGCTGGCCACCGCGCAAAACTTTTTCCGTGATCGCTGTGCGGTTGAGCGCGAGCGCGAGCGCG
>JANYFP010000555.1 GCA_025362555.1 Verrucomicrobiota bacterium | reverse complement strand
ACTACGAACTGACACCAAAAACGACTTCGTCGCTGAGCATTCTAAACGACTTTAGCACCAGCGCTCAGGGACAATCGTTGAACAACAGCAGCTACAATTTGAGCCTGTCAAGCGACCTCACGCCCCAATGGCAACTGGGCGCAAACCTCGCCTATAGACGAACGCAATACGGGCCGACCGTCTTTACCACTTCACCGACCCCGCTGCTCATCCCAACGCAAATCGACCGGAACGACAAGTACTGGGCGGCAAATTTGCAGGCGACCTATCTCTTCCGCAGTTGGCTCAGTGCGACCGCCACCTATTCGCACCGGCTCAATAACTCCAATCTCACGTTGGCGGAATATGCGGATAACGTCCTGAGCCTGATGGTGAGCTGGCGCTATTAAGCTACTCAAATAATATTCACATGCGCCTCTCGATTCCCCCTTTCACTCTCGCGAAATCCGTCGTGCTGATTCTCGGCAGTGTTCTCTTCTTCACCCCGGCAATCGCCGGCAAAAGAGAAGCAAAGCCGGCCAGCCAGCTCGCCACTTACAAACTCCGGCCGATGGACTTGGTCAGAATCCAGGTCTTCCAAGAAGCGGAGTTGGATCGTGAATTGCGGGTCTCCCAGGATCACACCATTGTCGTCCCATTGATTGGAGTCGTGGATGTGCGGGACCTCACCGTGCGCGATGCGGAGGCGCTGATCACAGAACTCTATCAGCGCGACTACCTGGTCAATCCGCAGCTCAACATCACGGTGACGGAATATTCGCAGCGGAATATCAATGTCCTGGGTGCGGTAAATGTGCCCGGCTCAATCCTGATTCCGCCTGAAAAAAACCTGACCCTGCTTGACGCCATCGCCCGTTCCGGCGGTTTTTCCCGCCTCGCGAATCGCAACAAGGTCAGCTTGACGCGGACCAAGCCAGACGGGCAGACCGTGAATTTTATCATCAACGCCGACCAATTGGTTTCCGGCGACACGAACAACCGTTCCGCCGTTCAGGACGGAGATATCATTTTCGTCCCCGAAAGAATCCTCTGACCCGCCTGCAGCCTCAACCGATTTGGTTCAAATGAAACTCTCTTCCCGCCCTTCGGGCTCCAACAATTCCTTCGTCGAAACGGATTCGGATCACGCCGAACCCGAAGAAAATCATTTTCTGCGGAACAGCTGGCTGATGGTGATGGAACGCAAATGGTACGCGTTGGGCGTATTCGCCATCACCGTGTTGATTGCCGCGACCTATACCTTTCTCTCCACGCCGATCTACAGTGGCTTTGTCTCGGTTCAGGTACTCAAGCACGGTCCGCAAGTGCTGCGTGTCGCCGACGTGGTTGAAAGCAGTGTCACCAGCGATTCCGATTTCAATACCCAGATCAAAGTGCTGGAGAGCCTTGCAATCGCGCAAAATGTCGCCGCACGACTGACTCCGGAGGAAACGAAGCTGTTAACCGATCCTTTTAAAAGCCGCTCCGGCGAACCAGCGAGTGCCGCCGGAATCATCTACAAGGGGCGTAAAATTTCTCCCCAGCGACTCACGCTGATTACGATTATTCAATTCCAGCATCCAAGTCCTAAAATGGCTGCCCGTGTGGCGAACCTGCTCGCCACCGAATACATTGCCTACAACTCACGCCTGCGCATCGAGGAGTCATTGAAGGCGGTGGATGATTTGAAAGATCGCGCCGATCAACAGCGCAAACGCGTGGATGAAATCGCTAACGCACTCCAATCATTCCGGCAGCGCGGGAACCTCATTTCCCTGATGCAAAGCAAGGACATCGTAACGGAAAAACTCAAAGCGCTGAATATGATGACGACCCAGACCAATTCGCGACTGAAGGAAGCGGAGGTGCGCTGGAATCAAGTCCGCGACTGGACTAAAACCGGACGGGACCTCGCCGAACTTCCTTTCATCGCGTCCCAGGCAAAGGTCAGCCAGTTGAACGTCCAGGTTACGACGCAGAAAATGGCCGTGGCCCAACTGCAGGAGCGATATAAAGACAAACACCCTCGACTGATTGAAGCCACGAACGGCCTGGCCCAGACCGAGCAGGAATTTAAGATGGCGCTCGATACGGCGGCCACTTCCGTAAAATCCGAATACGAAAATGCCCTGCAAAACGATGAAGGTGCCCGCAAGGCCTTGGTGGATCAGGAAGCAAAATCGTTGGACTTGGATAAGTCGGCTGTTGAATATGAAAACCTCAACCGGGAATTCCGCGTGAACGAACAATTGCTGGAATCGATGATGTCGCGCATGCGCGAAACCTCGGTGACCAGTAGCATTGAGATGGAGAGTGCGCGCATCATCGACCGCGCGGTCGAACCGAATAACCCGATCTCGCCCAATGTGGTGGTCAATCTCGCACTGGGAGTCGTCGGCGGCATTTTCCTGGGCATCTCCTTTGCCTTCCTCCTGGCCACCATCGACGACAAAATCAAAACCACTTTTGATGTCGAAACCCTGGTGGGGCTGCCGTTGTTGGGTCTCATTCCCCGCGTCGAGCGGATGGAACAGCCGGACAAAGCCCAGATCGTTTCGAACGGAGCCGATCGGATGGTCACCGAAGCGTTCCTCTCGCTCTATTCCACGCTGCGCATCAACGACGAAAGTCGGAACGCCAAGCTGATTTTGGTCACCAGCACGCTGCCCGGCGAAGGAAAATCTTTCATCGCCACGAATCTTGCACTGACCTTCGCGTCGCAAGGCCAGCGCACCATCATCATCGATTGCGATTTGCGAAAGCCAAATATCGAACGCTCGTTCCGCCTGAATGTGAACAAGGGCGTGGTTAACTATTGTTCGAATGCCGCCACGCTCGATGAGATCATCGTGAAAAATGTACACCCGAATCTGGACGTGATCGCAGTCGGCGCACGCGCAAAAAATCCGATCCACATGCTCAACGGCAAGGAATTCGAAACCCTGGTCGCGGAATTGCGCAAACGCTACGACCGGGTGCTGTTTGATACTCCCCCGCTCGGCGCAGTCAGTGATGCCCTCAACATTCTCCCGTTAATGGATGGCGCGATCTACGCGATCCGATTCAACGGAGCCAAACGCGGCGCGGTCCAACGCTGTGCCCAACGCCTGCGCTCCGCAAATATTCCTGTTTTTGGTGCCGTCATGAACGACATGAAGGCCGGCCTCACCGGCGCGTACTATTACATGGATACAAACAGCAAGGCCTTCAAAGAATATTACGACCCGAAAATGCAGGACGCTCCAGCGCGCGCTGCGGGCTGAACAGAGTGCGCGTTTCGCATCTTCCTCAGTTAAGTTTTTCCTGTAGGAGGTAGGAGCGGCTTTAC
>JANYFP010000534.1 GCA_025362555.1 Verrucomicrobiota bacterium | reverse complement strand
GGCGAGGCGGTAGCGCTCGTTAATTTTCGGCAGCAGGTCGGTCACCTTATCGTCGAAGCCGGGGAAGCCCGTTGAAGCAGCATTTTCCGGCGAGAATTTATTCGTGGCGTCGAGGAGAACCTTGGCGTGGGCGTTGCTCTGGTCGATCCACGCCGGGGTATCGGCGGCGTGGGCGGAAAAGATGCTGCCGAGGAAAATGGCCGCACTGGGGAAATGTCGGGCGAAGTGACGGAACGTGACGGAGGGCGCAGAGAGATTCATGGTTTTAGCAGAGACGGAGAGGCAGTGATGGTCGTTATGGTCCCGGTGTAGCAGTTCGTAGGCCGACGGAGCGTGAGCGAGCTCGCTGCCTACGATTGAGGTTAGATCGAGTTTATTTCCTCAAGGCTGTCTCACTCGGTTGGAAAAGTCAGTGATCTAGGCTTGGCCGAGGTGGCGGGAGAGAAATTCCTCCTGCTCCATTGCCAGTTCTTCCAGGCCGATTTTGGCGAGGGCGAGCATGCTTTGCAATTGTTCGTGGGAAAAAGTGGATTGCTCGCCACTGCTCTGGACTTCGACGAATTGGCCGCGGCCGGTCATGACGACATTAGCATCAACTTCGGCGTCTTTGTCCTCGACGTAATTGAGATCGAGCAGCGCTTCGCCGTCGAAAATCCCGACGCTGATGGCGGCGACGGTGTCGGTCAGCGGGTTTTCAGTGATGCGTTTTGCGTCGAGTAATTTTTGAATCGCGAGGCGCGCGGCGATGTAAGCTCCGGTGATCGATGCGGTCCGGGTACCGCCGTCCGCTTGCAGCACATCGCAATCGATCCAGAGCGTGTGTTCGCCGAGTTTCTTAAGATCGAGGACGGCGCGGAGGGAGCGGCCGATGATGCGTTGGATCTCGACGGTGCGGCCGTCGATTTTGCCCTTCACGATGTCGCGTGGTTTTCGTTCGAGGGTGCTGTACGGCAGCATCGAATACTCGGCGGTGAGCCAGCCGCCTTTGACGCCCTGTTGTTTCATCCACGAGGGCACTTTGGCCTCGATGGTGGCGGCGCAGATGACGCGGGTCGAACCGAAGCCGACGAGCACGGAGCCCGAAGCGTACGGGGCGATATTGGCTTCAATGGTGAGAGGGCGGAGCTGATCGGCGCGACGGCCGTCAACGCGGGCGGGAGTGGGCATGGATTTGAGTTGCGGAATTTCGCGAAAGGGGTGGGAGCGACGTGAACCGACGACGTGATTTATTGGCGACGAGGTCCTGATCTGCCGGGCATTCCGCCGTCGCTAAGGCTATGGCGGACAAGAAAGCCCGACCTATAATTCCCGATGCGCTCAACAGCGGCGGCGAACTTACGACGGATCATCGATCAATTCCTCGGTTTCTTCCGGTGGCGTCACAAACGGTGCGAGGGTGGAGGACACGCGGTGGGTCGTCGCTTTCGGCAACGTCTGTTCCGCCATGTGGGCGATAAGGCGATCGTTGAAAGTCTTGGCGGGATCGTGGCCCATGCTCTTGAGGGCTTGTACCATGGCGGCGACTTCCACGAGCCGGGCGATGTCGCGGCCGGGGCGGACATAAAATTCGATGTGCGGCACTTTCACGCCGAGGATATCGTAGAAATTTTCCTCGAGGCCGGTGCGTTCCTCGATGACGTCAGGGGTCCATTCGCGGAGGGAAACGACCATATCGATGCGCTTTTCCAGGCGGATGCTTTTTACGCCGAACATATCGGCGATGTTAATGATGCCGATGCCGCGGCACTCCATGTAACCGCGATTCAGCGGGCGGGAGCTGGCGGAGAGTTCGCGCTCGTCGAGGAGTTTGATGCAGGTGAGATCGTCGGCCACGAGGGAATGGCCGCGCTCGATGAGGGCGAGAGCGCATTCGGATTTGCCGATGCCGCTGTCGCCGCGGATCATCACGCCGATGCCTTTGACGTCGAGGGTGGTGGCGTGCTCCGTGCCAGAGGCGGCGAATTCATTGTCGATGCAAAGCGTGGCCGCGTTCACGAAATTCATCGTGATCATCGGCGTGCGGAAGATCGGCAGTTTCATTTCTTCCGAGACGGCGAGCATCGGATGAGTCGCCACGAAGTTGCGGGTCAGCACGATGGCGGGGATGCCGCGCTTTACCATTTCCTGAAAAGTCACGATCTGCTGGCGTTGCGGAATCGTTTTCAAATAGGTCATCTCGGCGGCGCCGAAGACCTGGATGCGTTTGTTCGCAAAATATTTGAAGAAGCCGGTGAGGGCGAGCGACGGTCGGTTGATGGAGCCCTCACGGATCAGGCGGTGGAGGCCGGGGGCACCGGTCACCAGATCGAGCTGTAATTTGTCGCGGTAGGTGTCGTAGAAATGCGCTACGGTGATGCCGTGAATTGCTTTGGTGGGCATGGGGCTCGGGGAGGAAAAAGCAGCGGGTGGTGAGTAACGGGTACTGAGTAGATGAAGAAATTGCGGGCAACAAGCTCCTACTCGCGGCGCGGGGTGGGCGGTGGGCGCCTACAAATTGAAATCTTTGCCGAGGTAGAGTTCGCGGGCTTGGGCGTCGTTGATCAGAAATTCGCCGGAGCCTTCGGTCATGACCTTGCCTTTGTGAATGATGTAACCGCGGTCGACGATGCGGAGGGTTTCGCGGACGTTGTGGTCGGTGATGAGGACGCCGATGCCGCGCTGGCGGAGGTCGAGAATAATTTTTTGCACCTCGGCGACGGAGATCGGATCGACGCCGGCGAATGGCTCATCCATCAGGAGAAAACGAGGGCGCGTCACGAGGGCGCGGGCGATTTCCAAACGGCGGCGTTCACCGCCGGAAAGCGTGTAGGCTTTTTGTTTGGCGAGATGGCCGAGGCTCAATTCATCGAGGTGATGCTTGACGAGGGCGGGGCGTTCCTTCGAACGCACGGTTAAGGTTTCGACGACGGCGAGAATGTTTTCCTCCACCGTGAGTTTGCGGAAAATCGAGGCCTCTTGCGGCAGGTAGCCCACGCCGAGACGGGCGCGGCGGTGCATGCGAAGATTGGTGGCGTCCTGATTATTGATGGATACTTTGCCGGACGTGGCAGGCACGAGGCCGACGACCATGTAGAAGGTCGTGGTTTTGCCGGCGCCGTTGGGACCGAGCAGGCCGACAATTTCGCCGGCCTTCACGTGAATGCTGATGCCGTTGACGACCGTGCGCTGGCCGTAAGTTTTAACCAGGCCTTCGGTGCGGATTTCGTCGGTGCTTTCCATGCTCACAGTTGTTTGGCGGGCGCGACTGGCGTGGCGGCAGGAGCCACCGGAGTGGTGACGGGAGCAACGACGGGAGGCGTCGTGGCCGGAGGGGTGGCGGGCTTGGTTTCCTTGTCGACGCCGAGATCCTTCACGGGAGGAGCGGTCAGGACGGGTTTGTCGATGTGGACGGTGCGTTGGCCACGGAGGAGCGTGATGGTTTCGCCGGCGAAGCGGGTGTTTTGGTCATGATCGACGACGATCGGATTTTCCGAGAGCACGACTTTTTCTTCGCCGGGTAATACGACGGCGCGACCGCAGGCGGCTTCGCGGTCGCCTTGTACCAGGAGAACATTGCCGGTTGCGACCATGGAGCGAAATTTGTCCATTTTCCCGAGGGTGGCGGTCTTGTCCCCACTGCGCACGACGACCACTTCGAGGAAGTCGCAATTGAGCTTCATGTTGGTACCGGTCACGACGACGCGGTCACGGAAGGTGATGGTGGTTTCCTTGTCGGTGCTGACCATTTCGCCCGGACCGTCGCTGGTGATCACGGTGTTTTTCAGTTCGGTGCTTTGCGCGGAAGCTGAGTTTGGCAGCAAGGCCACGAGAGCAAAAAGGGGTGTGAGGCGGAGGAATTTCATTTCAGGAAATCTTTGAATTCGGCGCGGAAGGAGACGCGGACTTTTTTATCAATGGTGATTTTTTTATCTTTGTGGGCGTAGCTCCAGCCGAGGCCGGTGGCTTCGAAATCATCGTTGATCACGCGGATCGTGCTCGTGCTGGTAACGATGGAATCGGTGGGCCGGACTTTCGCGCTCGGGCTGAGAATCATCGTCTGCAGCTTGCCATCGCTCTTGCCGGAAAAAATCGAAAGGGTGAGTTCCTTGACGTCGATTTGGTTTTCTTTGGCGAGGAAGTACGCTTCCGAACCGCGGACCAGCCAGGCGCGATCGCCTTCCGGGGTGAAGTTTGGCAGGCTGAAATTGACGACCGGTTTATCCGGGGAAATCTGGGTGTTGGTGGCGAGTGCGGCCACGCCGGACGCCACGGTCAAAAAGAGAACAAAAGATCGTTTCAGAGGAAAACGCACGATGGGGTTTACTGACCGCGACTATCGAGGATATGTTCACACACTTCGCGCACGGCGCCGAGGCCGGCGGCGCGGATCGGTACGTAACCGGCGGCTTTAAGCGCCGAAGGCATGGATTGTTCCGGGGCGACGCCGACCCCGGCCCACGCGATGGCGGGCGCATCAATATCATCGTCGCCCATGTAGCAAACTTGCGGGGCGGCCAAGCCCAGTTGGCTGGCGAGTTCTTGCAACGCCATGAGTTTATCGGTCCGGCCTTGGATGACGTGCGGCACTTTTAATTCAGTGGCGCGCAGCGTGGTCGCTTCGGATTTTCTCCCGGAGATCCAGGCGACGGCGATGCCGGCCTTGTTTAAGCGCACGATGCCCATGCCATCGAGAACGGAAAAGCGTTTGGATTCACTGCCGTCGGAGGAAATGGTCACGGTGCCATCAGTCAAAACGCCATCCACATCCATCGCGAACAACTGGATGGCGGCCCAGTGGGATTGGGGGATTTTTGCAGTGCGGCTGAGCATGGGCGAGAGGGAGATTCTTCGCTGGGCTTGGAATGACAAGAGTGAAGCTGGGATTACGGGCGAGGCAAATGCCAGCGGTCGGGAGCGACGGTTCGTTCGTGGGTGTTGCGGAGCACGAGCAAGCTCGCTGCCTACTCACCCCATCCAGGCGGCGATGGCGTCCACGATGCGGTCTTTGCTGGGGCGGTAAACGGCTTCCAACTCAGGGGCGAAAGGCACGGGGATATCAAGTGAGGCGATGCGCAACGGGGCGGCCTTGAGCTGGCTGAAGTGTTCCTCTGTCAGTCGGGCGACGAGTTCTGCACCGAATCCGTGGGTGCGGCGGCCTTCGTGAATCACCACGAGCCGGCCGGTGCGCGCGAGCGATTCTTTGATGCTCGTCAGGTTGAGCGGAGAGAGAGCCCGCAAATCAAAGAGATCGAAGGTCGTTTCATATTCCTCGGCAAAATAGGCGCACGCTTCCTGGGCGAACAGCACCATTTCTCCGTAGGTGACGACGGTGGCAAAGTCGCCGGAGCAAAGTTTTTTCGGCTGCCAGACCTCGCGATAATTGGCGTCCCATTTCACCGGATGTTTGCCGCGCCGGTAGAGGGCTTTGTGTTCGAAGAGTAGGACCGGGCTGTCGTCTTCGTAGGCGGCGAGCAGGGCATTGAAGGCATCCTGGGGATTGCTGGGATAAAGTGCCTTGAGGCCGGGAAAGGAGAGGAAGGCCGTCTCCAATTCTTGGGAATGAAACGAGCCGAAGGTCAGGCCGCCGCCGCAGGGAAGACGGAAAACCACCGGCACTTTTTGTCCGGAGCGGTAATGGTAGGTCGCCGCATTCAGGACGATCTGCGTCATGGCCTCGGTAGCGAAATCGGCGAATTGGAATTCCTCGATGGTGCGGTGGCCGTTCACGGCGAGGCCGAGGGCGTAACCGGTGCTGGCGGATTCGCAGAGCGGCGTGCTGAAGACGCGCGGGCGGCCAAAATCAGCGACCAATCCCTGGGTGACTTTGAATGCACCGCCGTAGGTGCCGATGTCTTGGCCGAGGACAATCGACTCGGGACATTCACTGAGGATTTTGCGCAGGCCGTGATTGAGCGCTTGGGCCATCGTCAGGTTTTCTGGTGCGGCGGGTTCGGCTTTCCACGGAATCGGTGCGGCGGGCGGGGCAAACACGTCGTCGGTGACACCTTCGGCGGTGATGGGCGGGATGGCGATCGCCGCTTTGATGGTGGCCTCGATGAAGTCGCGCACGTCGGCGTCGATGGCGTCGAGCCGGGTGCTGTGGCCGGCGGCGGCGAGAGCAGCGCGAAATTTCGGCAGTGGATCCTGGGCGAGAATGGCCTCGGCTTCGCCGGGTTTCATGTAGTCGCAAGTATCGTAGGCTGCGTGGCCGCGCAGGCGAAAGGTGTGCGCTTCGATTAAGAGTGGGCGGCCCGTTTGGCGGACTTGGGCGATGGCGGCGCCGAGGGTTTTCAGGACGTGCGCGGGATCGCTGCAATCCATCGCGAAGCCTTCCATGCCGTAGCCTTTGGCGCGTTCAAAAAGATTGGCTGAGGCGAATTGTTCGGAGACCGGAGTCGAGTACGCGTACTGGTTGTTCTCGATGACAAAAATCACCGGGACGGAAAGGAGCGCGGCGAGATTCAGGGATTCGTGGATGTCGCCGGTGCTGGAAGCGCCATCGCCAAAAAAGGTGAAGCCCACGGCGGGCCGGCCAAGGCGTCGCTGCGAATCGGTGCAGCCCACGACGTTCGAGAGCATGATGCCCAAATGCGAAATCATCGGCAGGCTGCGATTTTGCGGATCGCCGTGATGAATATTTCCCTCGCGGGCTTTGGTGGGGCTGCCGCTGTTGGCTAGATATTGGCAAAGATGATTGCCGAGATGCCCGCTCCAGATGAGGTGGCCGCCGAAGTCGCGGTGGGAAAACGAGACAACGTCGATCGTTTTGTCCGCCAGCAGGGCCAGCGGAATGATCAGTGCCTCGTTGCCTTGGCCGCCGGTGACGGTGCCGCGAATCAAGCCCTGGCGGAAGAGATCCAGGATACGATTGTCGCCGGTGCGGGCGAGTTGCATCCAGCCGTAGGTCAGAAGGAGGGTCTCCGGGTGATCCAATTCGGAAAGCCTGAGGTCGCGGCGGTCGAACAGGCTGGGCGGATGAGGGAAGATCATTGGATGGCGAAAAGGTGCCGGCCGAGCGCCGGGGCTTCCAGAAAAAACTTTAAGGCCCGCCAATCAAGGGGGAAAAGGCGGGTGGGAGCCGACGGTCGGAGCGGAAAAAGTCCGCGCGAAGCCGGGTTAATGTGGTGGCTGGATTAAGGATTGCCGTGGTGCCGGGCGTCGCGAGTTCCTTGTTTGCATAAAAGTGGAACGGGTTGACCTCAACACGCTGGTTTGCGAGCGGAAATCCAACCGCTAATTGGATTCATCAAGGGATGAATCTTTGAAAGTGCGGCTTCGACTAATCGTCTCCGCCCATGGGCTTCTGGAGCCTGCTAATCGCAGGCAGAACATACAGTCAGCGATCAGCAGACTCCTCGCAACCCACCCCGAAGACGATGAGTCGAAGGGGTATTCTAAAGTTTCGCTTATGGGCGAAACTCATTAGCGGTCACCTCCTCTGGCTTGGTTTTTGATCGGAACTCGCTTTCGCCTTCATCCATCGAAAACAGCGAGGAGCCAGTTTAATTGAATGAATGCGGCTTAGTTTATTTTGGGCAGGCCAGCCTCGATGGCGGTGCGATGCCGTTCGAGATGCGGGGGCAACGAGAGTTTTGTGCCAAGCGTTTCGACCGGTTCGTCGATGGCGAAGCCGGGTTGATCGGTGGCGATTTCAAAGAGAACGCCACCTGGTTCACGATAATAAATGGATTTAAAGTACGCGCGATCGATCACCGGACTGACCGACAGCCCGTCGTTTTCGATCTGTGCTCGCGAGGCTAATTGGGCAGCGTCATCGTCCACGCGAAATGCTACGTGATGAATTGTGCCAGCGCCGTCCAGTCCGCGCGGCAGAGTGGGATCAGTCAGCAAATTAACGTAGGTGCCGGGTCCGCCGAGGCCCACGGTGTAGCGGGTGCGATGGCCTGATTGGGCGGCAAGGCGATAGCCCATGGTGGCGGTGAGCACGGTCGCGGTTGGGCTGGCTTCGATGAGTCCGAGTGTCGTGCCGTGGAACCCGCGGATCGCGTGCTCGGCGGGTACTTCCGTTGACGGGGCAGGTGGACGTGAGTCGACTTCTTTGGTCGCGACCAATTCCAAGCGGAGACCGTCAGGGTCGAGGAAGGTCAGCACGTCGTCGTCAAAACGTTTTTCGATGGGGAGTGACTCGATTTTTAGCGTAGTAAAACGCTGTTGCCAGAAGGGGAGTGAGTGGGCTGGAACCGAGAATGCCGTCGCATAGGATTGACCCGAACCGGGCCGGCCGCGCCTCATTCCTGCCCAGGGGAAAAAGGTGAGGATCGTGCCTGGTGAACCGGCGTAATCTCCGTAATAAAGGTGATATGTCCCGGTGTCGTCCTGATTGACCGATTTCTTTACGAAGCGCAGGCCGAGGGCCTGGGTGTAGAACTGCATATTACGACGCACGTCGGACGAGATAGCGGTGATATGGTGCAGGCCCGTGATGGATGTTTTCATGTTTATAATTCGATGTTAAAGTATATGGGAATGAAAAATCAGCCTTGGAGGCCGATCTTTTTACACAGTCGGCCGAGATCGGCGAGTTCGGTGGAGGAAAGGGCGCTCATTTCACGGGTAACTTTGGCGACGACTTTAGGGAAAAGTCCGGCAATGAAAGATTGGCCTTTGTCGGTGAGTTTCACGACCACGAAACGGCGATCGGCGGCATCGCGTTCGCGGAGGACGTAGCCGGCCTTTTCCAGATTATCTACGACGAGGGTGAGGTTGCCCCCGCTCTTAAGAAGCTTCTCGGCTAATTCACTTTGGCAGAGCGACCCGACATGGTGGAGGGCGTCGAGCACTCCGAATTGGGTGACGGTGAGGCCCTCGGGCAAAATAGCGTGGATGCGGACGGATACTGACTCAGCCGAGCGCTGCAGCTTGATGAACGCATTAAGGGCGTTGATCTCTTCGATTGCCCCGCGGTGTCTTGTTCCCATGTAGTTAATTTGATAACATATGATATGATGTCAAAATAAAATAAAGAAAACACTCAGATTCCTGTGTTAAGGCCTACTGCGCATCGATTTTCTGAATCCGGGCAAGATGACGTCCGCCCTCGAAAGGGGTCGTGAGCCAGACTCGAACGATTTTGATCGCTTCGTCTTCAGTGATCGTGCGCTGCCCAAGTGAGAGGCAATTCGCGTCGTTGTGGGAGCGATTCCAGATGGCGACTTGTTCGTTCCAGCAAAGACCACAGCGGACGCCGCGGACCCGGTTGGCGACGATGGCTTCTCCATTGCCGGAGCCACCGAGGACGATGCCGCGCTCGACTTCACCGCGGGCGACGGCTTCGGCGACGGGGCGGATGAAATCCGGATAGTCGCAGGAAGCATCTGAATTTGTCCCGCAATCTCGGACGGTGTGCCCCTCGCTGAGCAGCATGGCCTTGATTTTCTCTTTGTAGGCAAAGCCGGCGTGATCCGAACCAATGGCGATCGTGAATGTTTTCATGGAGTGTAAATAAAGGGAGCTGAACTACGGAAGATTGCGGCTGTCGTTATTCCGGTCACCGTGTTATTCAGCAAACAAAATTCCCACCATGCGCGTCATCAATACCTGTCTCGTTTTCGCCGGCCTCATCCTTCTCGCCGGTTGTGCCACGCCGGATTCGCGGATCGCCGATAATCGGAGTGTGTTTGATAAATTCCCGGCGGAGATTCAGCAGAAAATCCGCACGGGCCAGGTCGATGTTGGTTTCACTCAGGAAATGGTGGTGATGTCACTTGGCGCGCCTGCGAATAAATTCACGCGCAAGACTGAACAGGGAGACACCGAAGTCTGGAGCTACCGCGATGACCGGCCGAAGTTCAGTTTCGGGGTGGGGGTGGGTTCCGGTGGTGGTGGTTCCTCGGTGGGCGGAGGAGTTGGGGTCTCGACCGGAGGTTATGATCCTGACGAAAAAATTCGCGTGGAATTTCGCAACGGGGTGGTGACGGCGGTGGACCTACTCAAGAAACGGTAGTCGCCTCTGTTTCCTCGATCAGTTTCATGAACGCCGAGGGATCGGAAAAGTTGGCGAAGACGGCGGTTGGCTGATGACGCTGTAATTCGGTCGCGCTGAATGATCCGGTGGCGACGGCGATAGTTTTTGCGCCGATGGCCTTGCCGCACTCGATGTCATGCGGAGTATCGCCGATCACAAAAATATTTTCCGGGGCAAACTCTGCGGCGTGTTTCGCATTGGCCCGACGGACGGCGTGGGGGCCAAGTTCGTTGCGGAGCGGACTGTCGTCACCGAATGCGCCGAAGGCAAAGTAGTGCCACACTTGGTAGTGTTCGAGTTTGATTTGGGCACCGCGCTGCAGATTACCGGTTAGCAGGCCTTGGGCGATCGCGGGGTGATGCTTGAATTTTTCGAGGAGCTCGACAATTCCCGGCAGCACGCGCCCGGGTCGTGTTTCCAGTTCGCCCGGCAGCGACTTCAGATAATTCTCAAGATACGCGTGGATGTTTTCTGCGGTGGCTGGCACTCCTTGTTGCTCGAGTACTTGACGGGCAATCCACTGATCGGTGCGACCGGAGACATCGAGTTTGCTGAAGTCAGGTTCGCGTCCGTAGGTGTTTTTAAACGCCTTCGTCAAGGCGAAAATTCCAGCGCGGCCGCTGATAATCAAAGTGCCGTCGATATCCCAAAGGATTAATTTTTTCACGCGCACTGAAACGAATGGATCCATGAAGGGTGAGCAAGTGTCGAGTCGGGGACGATTGTTCGCTGAAGGCGAAAACGACAAAGCCCGCGTGCTGAGATCAGCAGGCGGGCTTCGGTTTAATTTATGCTTCGGGCGGTGACTCCGAATCAGTCTTTGGAGGGATTAATCAGGAACGGAACAACGACGGCGGAGCGGACGGGTTTTCCGTCTTTGATGCCAGGTTTGAATTTCCATTTCGCCAAGGCGGCGAGATAGATTTTGCCGATTTCAGGGTTGGAGGCGCGGACAATTTTGAGATCGGTGGGCGTGCCATCGCGGCCAATCGTCATTTGAATTACTACTTTGCCCTCAACCAAGGTTAGGCTGGAAGGCAGGTCCGGGGTCTTTGGGTTGATGGGCGACGGCATTTGGTCGAGTTCGGTTGGTCCGAAAACGATATCGGTTAATGGCAACTGGGCGGAAAGTTCGGCGGTTTTGCCTTCTTCGATCACACCGGGCAGCGTGACCGGATCATGGAACGCGAGCTTCAGTTCGTATTTGACCGCACCTGGGGGCTGGCGAAGTGTCAGCGGGGTTAGCCCGAGTTTGACGCCATCTTGGGTGACGGTGGCACCGGTGGGGGAGCTGGTGATTTTCACGGTGCCGCTTGGGAAAGCCCACGCAACCTTGGCGGTGGCGTTACGAGCGACAGAAACAGTTTCCGAATGCGGAGCCCAGCCGGGCCGGGTAAACGTTACCGTATAATCGCCTGGATCCAAGTCGTCGAGGTTGGCTGGGGTTTGACCCGTCCGACGGGCGTCACTGGTGACGGTGAAAGAGTTCGCGGGCCGGATCTCGAAAGCCGAGCCAGCCGGTTCGCTCGTGATGGCGACGGAGCCGACGAGACTGGCGAGTTGAATCGTGTCAGAAGTCGTCGTGTTGTTTTCGGTGACTTCGAGTTCCAGTTTCACTTCTTCGTGGTGGGCGAGGGTGATCGTGATGGGATATTTGCCAATTTTCAGGTAGGCAAACGTCGCTGGCGAGGAACGGGGGGGCAGGTCGGCGACGGTGACGGTGGCGCCAGCCGGCTGAGTGGTGATAAACAGTGTGCCGCGGGCATTTGCCAGTCGGGATGCGGTTTGAGCGCGGGCCTCACCTTCAGCTTGGACGCGCGCGGCCTCAGCGAGAGCCAGTTTCTGGGCGCTTTCCGTCTCAAGTTTTTTGCGAGAAGCTGCTTCCTGCTGGGCTTTTTGTTCAGCGAGGTGGGCTCGATCTGCTTCTTCCTTGGCCCGCTGTTCCGCCTTTTGTTTATCGAGGGCGATCCGAGCTTTATCTTCATTTTGCGATTGAACGTAGAAGAATCCGCCGCCGGCGAGCGCAAGGACGAGAGCGCCGATGCCGATAAAGATAGGCATTTTGCTCTTGTTGCCGGATGATTTTCCACTGCTGGTTGGAGCCGTTGATGTGGAGGGTTTGGCCGAATACTGAACAGAAGATACTGGGGCTTTTGCTGGGGTCGGCGTTGCTGCTGCTGCTGGTTTGGCGACGGGCGCCGGAGTCGGTTTTACGGGCGCGGCCGGGGCGGCCGTGGGTTTGACTTGCGCTGCTGCAACCGGAGTTGGTTTCAGCGCAGTTGGTGCTGGCGCAGGTTTCGCTGGCGTCTGGGCTGGCTTGGCGGCGACAGCCGGAGTCGGGACTGGTACGGGTATCGGAGGGGTGGTGGTCGTTTTTGTGGGCCGCTGCGATCCAGCCGCAACAGCCGGCGTCGTTGCGGGCTTAGCGGCAATCGGGGCTTTGAGTGAGAGCCACTCTGCTTGCCAAGCGACTGCGACAGGCGATTCGAGCGTTTGCGAATTAATGAAATGGAGGAAATTGAACCATGCCGGCGAAACGTTTGAGCCGAGTTCAGGAGTCCCGAAGGTTACGCCAACTGCCGCGCTCCACGCTTTGACATCGGGTATATGGGGTGAGAGACCGAGGACGGTGGCGAGTTGGAGCGCCAACCAATGTTGCATGGCCGGCAAACCTGCGCAGCAAAGGGTGGCCGGTGCCGTATGACCGACGAAGAGCGGTGCGAGATCGGCTTTTAGTGCCGCAGCGAGCCGGGCGGCGATCTTCGGGCCGGAGTCGGTGAAATCGCAATCGGGGTTGAAGAAAAGCTTGGCGGCTGAACCGCGGAATTTAAGGGCCAGCTCGGTTTGGACGGCGTCCGCAATTTGATCGAGATTCAGCGTTATGCCACGAGCTGCGACGACGCCGTCGTGGCCGATGAGGAGAGCAAGCGAACCTAATTCACCGATTTCAAGCAGCAGGGTCGGGCTGGTGACAGTGGAAGTGAGTGCACCGATCGTGGCGAGCGTCGCGTCCAAGCAACGCGCCGGTTTGAGTTTGAGCGCTTCAATTGCAGCACAGGCTTGTTGGTGGGCTGCGGCGGAACTCATCGACATCAGCCAAGGGGCGTTGGCGGGAATTGCTCCGTCGGAAGCTTGCACGCCGGAGAACCAGGCTGGTTCGCCCTTGGTGAAAGGGAGTTGGGCGAACTGCTGGAGGCCGGCGAGGCCGGCATACTTTTTGGCTTCGTCCACACTCGCGAGGTGGAGCTGACGCGGCTTCGGGCGCAACGCGCACACTACTTGAGTTCCGGCCGGAGCCAGAGCCGTGAGCGCGGTGGCATCGCTGATTGAAACTTCCTTCAGTTCCTCAATATGCAATGAGGTTTCACTGATGACGCAGCGGGCAAATCGCAGCGAAAAATCCGTTTGTTCGAAGAAGAAGAGTTTGTCGTTGAGCATGGGATGGCCGGCTAATTACTAACTTAGTGGGGTTAAAAGTCATATGAGGGACTTCCACGTCGGCTTACAATAGTAAGATGGTAATGAAGGCAATTTATTACGCTATTTTATCATGCGCATGCTGGTTTTTGCGCGCACTTCTGTTATTACTCCTGTCCCCGTTCAAAAAACTGGATCGATGCCCCCTCAAAAAATTCTCCTTGTAAAGTTACTCCCAGAGGAAACTCGTGTTAGTTCTGTCGTCGTTGGCGAGTCTGGGTTCACCTGGCATTCATTTGCCACCACACAGGAGGTCGCAGCTCAGCTCCAGAAGGAGGACCCCGGCGTGCTGTTTATCGATTATCGTGGAGGCTCCGGCGAGCCGTTCGCTTTCATTGAGGCGGTGCGAGATTCTCAAAAAAAAATCCCGGTGCTTTTAGTCAGCGAGAAACTCGAAATGGTGAGTGTGATTCAGGCGATTCGTTTGGGCGTGAAGGATTATTTCCAGCCGCCCCACGATCTCAGTGCCATCATGGATCGCTTTCAGGCCGTATTGAAAACGGCGGCGCAAAATCCCTCCGGGATTAAAGTTGATCAGTGGAGTGAGTTCGTGGCTTTCCTCAATGATGTGGTGGTCGCGAAACCCAGCTCTGCAGCGAAGGTCGAGGGGAAAAAAGCCACGGGCGGCACTGATGCCGGCGGTCTTTTGTCGCTTCGGGCGGAACGCGAAAATTTGGCTGCGGAACGCGAAAAACTCGAGACCGAGCGAGCGTTATTTAAGCAGGCGCAAAAGAAATTGGAATCCTCGCCCGGCGCGGCTCCATCGGCGGGTGGAGCTTCTGAGGCTGATCTCGCCCGGCGTGAACAAGCCTTGGCGGCAGAGCGAAAAACGCTCGATGAGAAGAACCGTCAGTTGATCGCCGCCCAGCAGAGTTTGGAAGACGAATTGATGCTGCTGGTCGCGTCCAAAGCCAAATTAGCCAAGGAGCAGGGCATAAAAATGGAGCAGGCGAACGCCGCGCTGGCGGAGAGCGCTGCGCTGCAGAAAAAATTGGCGGCCGAGCAGGCCGCGCTCGACCAAGCCAAAGGGCAGTGGGAAAAAAACCAGGCAACCTGGCAGGCGGAGAAAACTAAAAACGAAGCGGAGTTTCTCGTGCGCGAAAAAGCCCTCGCCCGCCTCGATGCCGATGCGCAGAAATTGGCGGACAGTCAGAAAAAACTTTCTGCCGAGCAGGAGAAAATCGAAACCGAACAAAATCTCCTGGCCCAGGCGCAAGCCAAGCTGGAAAAATTGCGGGCGGAAAATGAGGCGAGATTTACGCAGCGCGAAAACGCACTCGTGGATCGGGCCCTGGCGCTGGATGCGCAGAAGAAGGCTCAATCCACCGCCGAGGATCAGTTTCTGGTCGAGCAGGAAAAGTTGGATTCAGCCCAGCTCCTCGTGACTCAAGGGCGCCAAGCACTCGACCAAGCCAAGGTGCAATGGGAGAAAACACAGGCGGCGGCTGTCGCGGAGAGATCCAAGATCGAAGCGCAATTTACCCAGCGGGAAAAAGCCTTGGCCGGACTTGATGCCGAAGCTCAAAAATTGGCGGAAGGCCGCAAGAAACTGGCGGTCGAGCAGGAAAAACTCGAAACTGAGCAGAATCTGCTGGGCCAAACCAAAACGAAATTAGAAAAAACCCGCACCGAGAACGAAGCTAAATACGCCCAGCGGGAAAAAGAATTAGCGCAACAGACGCAGACGCTGGAGGCAAAACGCAAGGCGCAGGCTGATGGCGAAAAACAGTTGTTGGTCGATCAGGAAAAATTGGATTCTTCCCTGCTGCTCGCCACTCAGACGCAAACGAAATTAGCGCAGGAAACCAAAGCCCTTGAGCAGTCAAAACTGCAGTGGGATAAATCCGTGGCCGTGGCCCAGGCCGAGAAGGCCAAGGCCGAAGCCGCCTTGCAAAAACGAATTCGGGATCTGGCGGAACGCGAAGAACAAATCGTGGAAAAAGAAAAGAGTATCGCGCCCATCAAAGAGCAGTTGGCCCTCGAACAGGAGAAAATTGAAACCGAGCAGATGGTGATCAAGCAGGCTTCCGCCAAGCTGGCCACGGAACGCGCCGAACTCGCGGCCGCCAAAGCCAAACAGCAGAAGATTCAGCTCGAACTGGCCGAACAGGAAGCGGCCATGCAGGAGACGGAGGTGAAGACCATGTCCCAATTGGCCCAGATTAAAAAAGTTCAGGCTCAATTGGCGGCCGAACAGGCTGCTGTGACGGCCGACAAGGCTTCGTTGGCGCAGGAATCCGCCTCTCTGGCCGAGCGCATGAAGGTGCTTGAGACGCGGCAGGCGCAGTTCAAGGAGCAGATGAAACAGATGCTTTCCTGAGGCAGGAAAGGCCCGGGCGTTGGTCCAAAATTATTTTGCTTGGACCACGTTCACCGGGCCGCGATTCAGCGCGGTGAATACGGTTCCGCCCAAGATAAGGGCGGCGCCGATCAGTTCGTGCGGGGCAAAATGCTCCTGGAAAAACACTGCCCCACCGACGGCAATGCCCAAGGGAACGAGCATTTGCAGGAGTGAGCCCTCCGCGACGGAGAGATCGCGAAAGGCGCGAGTCATGGTGAGTTGCCCGCCGCCCGCCGTCAGGCTTGCGAGCAGCACAATTAACCAGGCTTGAGAGGAAATCGGCTGAAAGGTAACGCAGGCGGGAATGGCGCATAGGATCAGGCCGTAAATACACTGGGCGGCGAAGATGGTGGAGGTGTGTTCGCTGCCGTGCAGTTGGCGGATCGTCACCACCACATACGCCGATGCGAGAGCGGCCACCACCGCGAGCAGATCGTAAACGCCCGGATGCGTCACGGTGGAAAACACGTTGGTCAATAGCCCGATTCCGGCCAGCGCGGCGACGCCGCCGATGAGGACCGCGGGCCGAAGTTTTTCCCGCAGCAGCCACGCCGCCAGCAGGGCACCCCAGATGACATAAGTGTTACCGATGAAAATGGCGCGACCCGCGCCGAGCTTTATCACCGTGAGGTAAGTTAAATAAACCCCGCACGCACCGATGAGACCCCGCTCGATGAGTTTGCGGTTGAGGTAGAGATGGCGCGGTTGGAACTCGCGCGAATAAACAGTGGAGACGATGATCAGGCCAACGACGAATCGCGCTACAGAAACCAGCCAGATATTCGCGGCGTGCATTTCGCCCAGCGCGCGCACCAGCAAAACATTCGCCGTGAAGCAGGCCGCTGAGGCAAGCATCAGGGCAAGGGCGCGGCGATGACGGGAAGGGTTCGGCATGGGACAAATAAAAACCGCGCCGATTGCCGGCGCGGTCAAGCTGCGTTAAACTGTGCGGGCTGAAATTATAGCGCGTGTATCGCACTCTTGCTCACGGCCAGACCGGCTTCCTTGATCGCTTCGCTCATGGTCGGGTGCGCGTGGATCGTGCGGCCGAGGTCTTCGGCGCTGCCACCGTATTCCATGTGCGTGACGATTTCGCTGATCAGTTCGCCGGCATTCGCGCCGAGAATTTGCGCGCCCAGAATTTTGTCGGTCTTCGCGTCGGCGATGATTTTGACGTAGCCGTCCGTGGCATCCGCCGCGATGGCGCGGCCGTTCGCGGCGAAATTGAATTTGCCGACATTGACGCTGAGGCCCTTGGCTTTAGCGGCGTCTTCGCCGAGTCCGATGCTGGCGACTTCAGGGTGCGTATAGACGATGGCGGGGACGAGATCCCAATTGATGTGGCCGTGTTTGCCAGCGATCCATTCGGCGACGGCGGCGCCGTCTTCCTCGGCTTTGTGCGCGAGCATCGGTCCGGCGACGACATCGCCAATGGCCCAGATATTTGCCGCGGTGGTGCGCAGGTGATCGTCGACCTTGATGCGTTTTTTGTCGTCGAGTTGTACGCCGGCTTTGTCGAGGCCGAGGGAGTCCGCGTACGGCCGGCGGCCGACGGCGACGAGGACTTTGTCGGCAGGGAAGGAAAGTTTTTCAGTGCCGCGTTCGGCGGTGAGCACGCCATTGGCAAAACCGGTGACTTTGGCGCCGACCTCAATTTTTAATCCTTGTTTTTGCAGGATGCGCGTGAAGTTGCGGACGATGTCGTCGTCGTAGGTTGCGATAATTTTCGGGAGGAATTCGACGACTGTGACGTCGGAGCCGAGGCGCGACCAGACGGAGCCGAGTTCGAGTCCGATGGCTCCGCCGCCGACCACGACGAGTTTTTTTGGCACAGAATCGAAGGCGATCGCTTGGTCGCTCGATACGACGGTGGCGCCGTCAAATTTCATGAACGGCAATTCGACGGGGGCGGAACCGGTGGCGATGACGATGTTTTTCGCGGTGAGTCGAATGCGGGGTGAGGGCACCCCGCCCACATCGGCCGGGGCAAGCTCAAGCTCGGTGGGTGAAACAAATGAAGCGGAACCGGTGAGGACGGTGACTTTGCGGGCTTTGGCGAGCAGTGCGAGGCCGCCGACATTTTTCGCGACGACTTCGTCTTTGCGTTTCAGGAAGGTGGGCAAATCGATCTCGACGGAACCGAGTTTGATCCCGTGCGCGGCCGCGTGGGATTTCGCGAAGGCGAAATGTTCGGACGAGTGAAGCAACGCTTTGCTGGGAATGCAGCCGACGTTGAGGCACGTGCCGCCGAGGGTGGCGCGCTTGTCGATGAGCGCGACCTTGAGGCCGAGCTGCGCAGCGCGGAACGCGCATACATAGCCGCCCGGGCCGGCACCGATGACAATGAGATCGAAGGAGGAAGACATGACAGAAAGTTGAGAGTTCAGTGTTGAGGGTTGAGCGTTGGAAGCTGCGGGGATGAGTCACTCAACTCTCAGCTCTTAACTCTCAACCTAAGCTCGTCATGCTCCGATGAGCAGGCGGGCGGGATCCTCGATGGCTTGCTTCACTTTCACGAGGAAGGT
>JANYFP010000527.1 GCA_025362555.1 Verrucomicrobiota bacterium | reverse complement strand
GACAAGATCGAAAGCCCCACCGAGATTCGAAAAGAGACGAAGGATTGCGAGGTTGGAGTTCGCCTTCATGGCGAAGCAAAGTTGCACGTCCAGCCCAGTGAGACTGGCCGTCAACCGGCGAAAGTTATCCTCAATTGTTTGAGCGCTATAAACGTAGGTGGGCGTCCCATGAAGCTGGGCAACGGCGGCCAGATCGACCGATTCGCAATGAAGTTTCTGACCGGAGTAGTGGAAATGATGCATTGAAGTAAAGTGTGCGTGAATTGTGTCGAGATAGCGGGAATCCACTTGAAAGGAAGCGCTATTTTTTGAGATCAAATACCCAATGACCTACGCGATGCGCCGACTCCTCAATAACCTGCCGATTCAGATCGGCGCGCGGAGCGATCGACGTCTGCGGACGACGGGCATGAAACACGTCCAATTTGCGAGTTTCCTCGAGACGGGCGGCTTCCGGGACCATCACGTCGATCATTATGATCGCAGCCTGCGCCGTCGGCGCTTTGCCAAGAGATTGATTTTGCTATCACTCGTATTCTGTGTGGCTTGGATTGTCTTGGAGAGTGCCAAGGCTCTGACAATTTTTTGATAACCGCGCAGCCGCGTAAAGCGGGTTGCCAGCGCAACATCTACGGCTTAATGCTGACGGATGCCGATCAAAGCAGAACTTTATCCATGGATTTCAGCCGGTGCCATCGCGTGGGGCTTGCTTGACTGCTTTTTTGGTTACCGGGTGTTCAAAGTCACATTGGGAATCGTTGGCGGACTGTTAGGTATGCTTTTGGGGCAAGCTGCCGGGGTCTCGATGGGACTCGGCACCGCTGGACAGATTGGCGTGATGATTGGGGCGGGACTCTTAGGGGCGGGGTTGGCGTTCTTGCTCTATACTGGCGCGGTTTTCGTCGCGGGGTTCGGCTTCGGGGCGACTCTTGGCGTTCTATTACTGACGCACTACAATCACATGGTGGCGTTGATGAGTGGTTTGGTATTAGGCGTCATCGGCGGTTTTCTCGCCGTCAAACTTCAGAAAATCCTCATCATACTTTCAACCGCACTGCTGGGTTCATTCCGGGCGATTCTGGCACTGGCGTATTTCGTCAACCAGCTCGACTGGTTCTACTATTATCAAAAGCCGCAGGATCTGCCGGCCGTAATCGACAATAACCCGTGGATGTTTCCGTCCATCCTAGGACTGGCTGTGGTAGGCATAATTGCCCAATTCGAACTCGGTGGGTCGTCCGCGAAAAAGAAAACCAAACCGGCCGCCGAGTAAACTTGCCCGGACTCAATCCGGCCGCACAATCCCTTTTGATGAAACGCTCGCTCACCCCTTTATTTTTATTAGCACTGCTGGCCTCCATTTTCACAGCTTGCGTCAACTCCAGCCGGATTATTGCCACCGGCTTGGAAGCCAAGCTGACCAGTATCGTCCGCTCCAGCGATGGCACCGTGACCGCATCGTGGCATGTGAATAACCCTAACATCGTCTCTTACCTCTTTTCCCGCGTCGCCTCAAAAATTTATCTTAATGGCAGCTATGTCGGAGCCCTCGTGAGCGAAGATCCCCTGGGGATTCCGGCGAATTCCGAAGTTGACCGGTCGGGCATTATCACTGGGGGCGATGCCGCCGCCGCCCGCGTGATTTCCGACGCAATCACCCACGGTTCCGCAACCTACCGGGTGGACACGCAAATCACGATTCGCATTTACGATGACACCATCGAGAAATCGTCACTGACAAATTCCGGCACCGTGCCGGTTACCGCCAAATAAAAAAGGCGGCCCCGGAAAAATCCGAAGCCGCCCGATACACACTTAGCCAATTAGGCCGCCAGTTGGTGCGCCTGAGCTGGCAAGCGCTGAGCCTTAGATCTGACGGGCAAGTGAATGGGCCGTGCGGGCATTGGGGTCAGGTCCAATGGTTGACGGCTATATTGTTTGACGGTCCAGGCCAAGAGGCCGGCGACAAACAGAATTGAAGTGATTTCAGCCACGTTGACCGAGTGGTCGCTGAACTGAGACGCCAAACCCAACAGGGTCGCGGTAAAGAGGGAGATAAGGATCGTTTTCATAGTAACATTGATTGTTACCTGAAGAACCCGGCACCCGCGGGAAAAGTTACAGAATTTTTAACTCCCTCTCACCAAACAGAAAAGGCGCGGCCGGGGCCACGCCTTGAACAATATCCGACAATAATAAACTTAAGCTCCGCCGTCGGAAGCGCCTGATACCGGCTTAAAGTTCGAGCGGAAGAGCGCCGCCAGATAATCGCGATTCATGCGCGCGATAAAATCGTGCGTGATAAGCTTCGGGCACACGGCACTGCACTCGTATTGATTGGAGCAATTGCCAAAACCGGCTTCATCCATCGTCTTAACCATCGCCAGTACGCGTTTGTCGCGCTCCGGCTGACCTTGTGGCATCAGACCAAGTTGGGAAACTTTCGCAGCGACGAATAACATCGCCGACGCATTCTTACAGGCCGCGACGCACGCACCACAACCGATGCACGAAGCAGCATCCATCGCGAGATCGGCATCCTCTTTTGGAACCGGAATGGAATTGGCGTCGGGCGCCGCGCCGGTGCGCACCGAAATAAATCCACCAGCTTGCTGAATCTTATCGAACGCTTCGCGGTTCGTCACGAGATCCTTGATGAGCGGGAAAGCGCGGGCGCGGAAGGGTTCGACGACAATCACGTCGCCTTCGCCGAAACTGCGCATGTAAACCTGACACGTGGCGATGCCTTTGCCTGGCCCGTGTGGCTTGCCGTTAATCGTACAGGAGCAGGTGCCGCAAATGCCCTCGCGACAGTCGTGGGCAAAGGCAATGGGCTCGTCGCCGATCTTGGTCAGTCCGTCGTTAACGACGTCGAGCATCTCCAAAAAGGACATGTCGGGACTGATGTCGGTCGCCGGATAATCGACGAATTTACCGGGTTGGTTGGGGCCGGCCTGGCGCCAGACGCGCAGGGTGACGGAGAAATTTTTCTTAACAGAATGTTCAGCGACCATGATGGATTCCTCAGGCTTATTTATACGAGCGCACGCTCATCTTGGTGAATTCGTAATTGAGCGGCTCGGTGTTGCGGAGCGGGGTCTTGCCAGCGCCCTGATATTCCCAAGCGGCAACATGAGCGTAGTGTTCGTCGTCACGTTTGCATTCACCGTCCGGGTGCTGGTATTCCTCGCGGAAATGCCCGCCGCACGATTCTTCGCGCGTCAGCGCGTCGCGACACAGCAGTTCGCCGAGCTCGATAAAGTCAGCCACGCGGCCGGCTTGTTCGAGGGATTGATTGAGGGTGGCGGCCGAGCCAGGAACCTTTACGTTGGCTTGGAATTCCTCGCGCAGCGCGGGGATTTTTTGGAGCGCTTGCTCCAATCCGGCTTTCGTACGCGCCATACCGCAATGTTCCCACATGATTTTGCCGAGGCGTTTGTGGAAATGACTGACGGGCTCCGTTCCTTTGTTCGCCAAAAATTTCTCGGTCATCGACTGAACATTTTGTTCAGCCTGCTTGAACTCTGCTCCGTCCGCCTTCGGCCGTGAGCCGGGCTTCTGGCCTGCGAGATAATCTCCGATCGTGTAGGGAATGACGAAGTAGCCATCCGCGAGCCCCTGCATGAGCGCGGAAGCGCCGAGGCGATTGGCCCCGTGGTCAGAGAAATTAGCCTCACCAAGCACGAACAGCCCGGGGATATTGGACATCAAATTGTAGTCCACCCAAAGACCGCCCATCGTATAGTGAACAGCGGGGAAGATGCGCATCGGCGTCTTGTAGGCGTTCTCCGCGGTGATCTCGTGATAGATATCAAAAAGATTACCGTAACGCTCGCGCACGGCGGGCTCGCCGAGACGGCTGATGGCGTCGGCAAAATCCAAATAAACGCCGAGACCGGTTTCGCCAACCCCACGGCCTTCGTCGCACATGCGCATCGCAGCGCGGGATGAGACGTCGCGCGGAGCGAGATTACCGAAGCTCGGGTAGATGCGTTCGAGATAATAATCGCGGTCGGCCTCGGGAATGGATGCGGGTGGCTTCTTGGCGTCCTCTTTCTTTTTCGGCACCCAAATGCGGCCGTCATTACGCAGGGACTCGGACATCAGGGTCAGTTTGGATTGATAATCACCACTCACCGGAATACACGTCGGGTGAATTTGGGTGTAGCAAGGATTCGCCAGGCACGCACCGCGTTTGTAGGCGCGCCAGATGGCGGTGGCGTTAGATTGGCGGGCGTAGGTGGAAAGATTGAAGACGTTGCCGTAGCCACCCGTGGCCAAAATGACCGCGTCAGCACTGTGCCGCGTGATGGCGCCCGTGTTCAAATCGCGCACGATGATGCCCTTCGCATGGCCATCGACGAGCACGAGGTCGAGCATCTCGGAGTTCGTGTGAAGTTCGACGCCACCTTGTCCGACCATGCGCGAGAGCGCGGAATAAGCGCCGAGCAAGAGTTGCTGACCGGTCTGACCGCGTGCGTAGAAAGTCCGGGACACCTGCGCGCCACCGAAGGAACGATTCGCGAGCAAGCCGCCGTATTCGCGAGCGAAGGGCACGCCTTGCGCGGCACATTGATCGATAATGTTAACGGAAACCTCAGCGAGGCGATGCACGTTTGATTCGCGCGCGCGATAATCGCCGCCCTTGAGTGTATCGTAGAAAAGCCGATGTACGGAGTCGCCGTCGTTCTGGTAATTCTTGGCCGCATTAATTCCGCCTTGGGCGGCAATGGAATGGGCGCGGCGCGGGCTATCGTGGAAAACGAAATTTTTCACCTTGTAGCCGAGTTCGGCCAAAGTGGCAGAGGCCGAGGAGCCGGCGAGCCCGCCACCGACCACGATGATTTCGTATTTCCGCTTGTTGGCGGGATTGACGAGCTTGATCTCGGTTTTGTGCTTCTGCCACTTGTCAGCGAGCGGGCCGGAGGGGGTCTTGGAGTCTAATTTTGCCATGACGAAGAAAAGTTAGGGCTGAACGGCGCTGGACGTTGCGGCGGGCGAGGCCGCGAGTTTCTGCGCGGCGTAGGTGCCGACGGCAGGCTTTGCGATACCGGTGAGAATCGCGCCCGGAATAGCGAGATTACCGAGGAAATAAACGATACAGTACACGAGTGCGACCTTACGTAGCAGGCAGGACCATTTGGCCGACCGCCAACCGATGGTCTGGAAGAGCGAGTCGATGCCGTGCAGCATATGAACCGAGAGCAGGCCGACGGCGATGATGTAGAAAATTGAAACAACCGGATTGGCGAAACCGAGGAACACCATGCTATAGACGTCGTGAACCACGTCTCCTTTGGCGGCCAACGGGAACCCAAATTCACGGGCATCCTCCAGCATTTTCCATTCCGGCAAGGCCGTTTTAAACGTCCCCGGTTGTGCTACCCCGAGCGTAAAATGAGCGAGGTGATAAATCAAAAAAGCCAGCACCACAATTCCACTCAATCGCATGTAGCGGGAGGCGACAGTCGCGCTCAGCCACTTTTTGATGGCGTAAGCTTCCGGTCCGCGAGCGGCCCGGCTTTCCAGCGTGAGAGCCACGGCGGCCCAGACGTGCACGGCCACGCAGACGAGCAGGAAAAGCCGGATGGCCCAGAGGACAGGGCCGAGCGCTTGGAGGAAGTGGGCGTAACCGTTGATCCGATCCGGTTGGAAAAAGATCTGGAGGTTGCCCACCAAGTGCCCCGTGACAAAACCCACCATCACGAGACCGGTCAGGGCCATCAGGAATTTTTTGCCAATCGAGGTTTTAAAAAGTGAGACGAGGAGATTCATCGCGCAGTACGGGGATAATTTCTTGGAACCGCGACAAAATCATTCCAACGAACGCTTGGCAAGGGGTCCGAGCGGTGGAGTGTCATTATTAGGTCCACTAACCGTTGCGTGAAGCGGGCCGGGCGAAAAGTTGAAAGGACCGCCGAGTACCGCTCTTAAATCGCAGTGCCAGCCGAACGTCGCGGCCGAACCGTCTCAACGCGTCAGCGGCTTGAGCAGCGACAACTTACCGCGGGAAGTTGTCTGGATAAACTTTTGGCGAAACCGGTTCACGCGCATGCCTTGTCCAAGTACCGCTGCGATGGGCCGCTCCATGCCTTCCGGGGCACTCTCGTCCGCGACGTATTGAAAATCCCAACGGTTGTCCGCGACCTGCACGAGGTTCCAGTGCCAGCAGGCGAAATTCGCCGGCAAGACTGCATCGATTCCTAAAGAGAAAATCACCCTCCCCTCCGGATTAATAAAACAAATCACGGTCGCGACCGAGGATCCGATAAACCGTCAGCGTCCGCCGTATAATACCACCCGTGAAGTACCGCAGCAACGGCATGGCCTCACGGTCACGGGTTGTGACATTAATCTGGGAAACGTCCGGTAATTCCGCGCACCACTTCACCAGTTCGACGAAAGCGTTTCCCTCAAATCCGCACCCTGAATTGGCAAAATCAAACGGCGCCCCGGCGCAACTTGGCCCAATGCGGGGTAAATAAAAGCAGCGCATCCAGCACCATCGCATGCGTAATACCACCACTGTAAGCCAAATTAAAAACGTCATCGACCGGCTTGGTCATGATTTCAAACTCTTCGTCCGGATCCCAATCAAGCTTGGCCTCCCGGCGGACATTTTCGACCAAAACCAAATGACAGCGGTTGCTTTGCATCGCCGGATTCGGATGCACGCTGCCGAGGAGGCGCGCCCGCTCACCGATGTACCCTGTTTCTTCGCGCAATTCGCGCAGGCCGGCGGCAACGCAATCCTCGCCGGCGTCGATCACCCCGCCGGGAATTTCGAGTGAGAAATCATCAATCCCATAGCGAAATTGCCGCACCAGCACGAGTTGCTGCTCAGGGGTCAGCGCGATCACATTAACCCAATCGGGAGCGTTGATGACAAAAAAATCCTGCTCTTTAGCGCGATCGGGATGTTGGTAGACCGCCCGCGTGACATCGAAAATCCGCGTCGTCGCATGCGGCTCCGAGCGAAGCCGCTGCCAGCGCTTGGGATGGGGAGGAAGATTTCCCATGGTAAAATAAAAATGCCTCCGGGACACGAGGTCTGGGAGGCATTTTGAAATATTTTGAGAGAAGGCTTACTTCTTTGGAATCTTAATCTTCTGACCAACCTTCAGCTTCTTTGGATCGAGGCCGGGATTGTCAGCTTCGATTGAATCGATGCTGGTCGCGAATTTCTTGGCGATCTTAGCGATGGTGTCGCCAGGAGCTACGGAATAGTTTCCGCTGGCATCAACGGTGCCGGTGACAACACCAGGCGCTCCGCCTTTGCCGGCCTTCACCGGAGCGGCCGCGCGAGCTTTTTGCGCTTCCTCAACCACAGTCACGCGGGCTTTGATTGCGCCGATTTCGCCTCCAATCGCATCGAAGGGGGCTTGGATACCTTGGCGCAGCGAAACCAGATCTGATCCGGCTTTTGCGGCTGCTGCAGAAGCGGAACGTGCCTCCGTTTCGATGCTGGAGATCTTGGCCACTTCATCGGCCTGAGCCAGCACAGTTTTTTGTAAAGTGGAGAGTTTAACAAGAGCCACGATCGCAAGGACCAAGGCAAGACCACCGACGATTACGCCGGCTATCGGCAAAATGCTGCCGGAGTTATTGCTGTCACGGGAAAGAGTGTCCATTTTTTAAAAGATTAAGTGTCTTTATGTAGGAGGCGCTTACAGGCGAGGCAAGAAACATTTATCAACAGTTTTCATCTTTCGTGGCCGCGCTCCGAGAAATCGAGGTCCATCGCCCCCGGATCCTTAAACCCATTAGCCATAAAGGGGGATGGGCGATGGCAAAAATTAAAATGAAAAGAGTTAGCACGTCGACGTTGACAGAATCAAAATGGCCCCATCCCATGCAGGCGGTAACGGGGTGTAGCTTAGTCTGGTAGAGCGCCTGGTTTGGGACCAGGAGGTCGTAGGTTCGAATCCTATCGCCCCGACCATCTTTAGGGAACGCCCAAAAAAGAAGCCCGCCGTAAATGGCGGGCTTCTTTACTTAAAGACTCAACCGGAGACTTATTTGCTCTCGGGTTTGAAAAGAGAGCCGGCCGTCATTTCCGCGCCCTTATTTCCCGGCTGAAGATTAGAAAGCAACATCGTGGCCCGCTGAGCCCATGGCCCGCTCAGATCGATTTTGGTGATTTCCGCGACCAGTTTAGCGACCTCTTCTGACTTGCCGGCCTCCACCGCCAGGGAGGCGAGATGATAGGTCGCCTCAGCCCGAACCGCATTCGAAATGGTCTGATCGGCACCGACTGCTTTGAGGGCCGCTTCGCCACCCGCGATGTCCCCGCTATTGATCGAGCACATGGCGGAACCGAGCTTGGCCCGGCCAGCCAGCGCTTCATTCTTCAGGCTACCCGCGGCTTTCGTATAATAAGTTGTGGCCTTTGCATAGTCGGCAGCTTCGAATTTCCGATCTGCCACCTGCAAATAGGCCACGCCAGCAAGTGGGTGCCCTGGATTTGCGTCGGCGAAGCTAACCAGCTTATCGGGGTTTTCGGAAATTTGAGCGTAGTCCTGCTGCAGGCTTTGCTCACGCATGGAGGAGAAATATTGCCAGCCTTCACGACCCACAATCCCGAGGAGAACGATGACGCAAAGCATCAAAATAAAGCCGCGGTTCTTGATCCAAAACGCGTGGACAATGACTTCAAAACCGGGCTCGGCCGCAGGCGCAGCGGAGGGATCGGCATGGGGTGAGGATTGATTGACTGACGGAATTTGGCTCATGGGATTGGGCAGGTTGCACACCCCCACCCGCCGCCTCAATGTCAAAGTTGCCTGCTTGCAACGGCGACTGAGCGGCGGCGCGATTCTGCGATTAATCAAAAACGACCGTCTTGTTACCGTAGACGAGAATGCGATTGTCCAAATGCCAGCGTACGGCCTGAGCCAAGACGGATTTCTCCAAATCGCGCCCCTTGCGCACCAAATCATCCACGCTATGGCGATGCGTCACGCGCGCGACATCTTGCTGGATAATCGGGCCGTCGTCCAACACCGCCGTCGCATAATGGGCCGTGGCCCCGATCAATTTCACCCCGCGTTCGTGCGCTTGATGATACGGCCGGCCACCGGCAAACGCCGGCAGGAAAGAATGATGGATATTAATCACCGGCTGGCCGTATTTCGTCAAAAAGTCCTCCGACAGGACCTGCATGTAACGAGCAAGCACGACGAACTCCACGCCTGATGAACGCAAGAGTTCGAGCTGCCGCGCTTCGGCATGAGCCTTTGTTTGAGCGGTGACAGGCACGTGGTGGAAGACCAATCCGTAATGCTGCGCTGCGACTTCGAGATCGGCGTGGTTTGAAATCACGCAAGTGAAATCTCCCGCAAATTCGCCCGCCTGGCACCGCAACAGGAGATCGTGAAAACAATGATCCGCCTTCGAAACAAAAATTGCTCCTTTGGCGCGGTGGGAGGAGCGCGCAACCCGGGCCTTCATCCCGAGTGACGCGGCAAAGGCGTGGAATTCCTGGATTTCCACCAGGGTATCACCACCGGCGGACACCCATTCGATGCGCTGGAAAAACTCCCCTCCCTCCATGTCGCGGTGCTGGTCCGCATGAAGGATGTTACCCTGCCGCGCAAAAATCCAGCCGGCCGTCTTGGCCACGATTCCCGGTTGATCGGGACCGTGCAACAAGGCGACCAGTGTGGTTGGAGTGCTCACCCGCGCGCGTGGATTACATCGGCACCACGCTGCCGCGGTAGTCCTGCAACGGCCGCACCTCGACACGTTTTTGGCGCATGGCGCGAATGCCGCCGAGCGCCGCATTGGCCCCGGTGAGAGTGGTCATGATGCAAACCGAGTTGGCCACCGCCGCAGCGCGAATCGCATTCTCATCGTGGCGGGGAATCATTCCACGGGGCGTATTGATCACCATCTTGATCTCCCCGTTTTTGATCATGTCGATGCAATTGGGCCGGCCTTCCAGCAGCTTATTCACGAACTGCACTTGCAGTCCGTTTTGCTGGAGCAGCCGCGCGGTGCCGCCGGTGGCGACAATCGAAAAACCCAATTCCGCAAAACCTTTCGCCAGCGTGACCGCGCCGGCTTTGTCGGCGTCCTTCACACTGAGAAACACCTTGCCGCTGAGGGGCAGGCCGGGTTTGGCCGCCATTTGGGTTTTGGCAAAGGCGATCCCCAGATCGTCGTCGAGGCCCATGACTTCTCCGGTGGAGCGCATCTCCGGTCCGAGCACGATGGGCGCACCCGGAAAACGCGCAAAGGGAAACACGGCCTCTTTCACGCACCAGTGCTTTGGCTTCACCTCGGTCGTCAGACCGAGTTCGGAAAGTTTCTTTCCCGCCATCACTTTCGCCGCGAGTTTGGCGAGGGGAACTCCGATGGCCTTGGCGACGAACGGCACCGTGCGCGAGGCGCGCGGATTCACTTCCAGGACGTAGAGCAGGTTATCCTTGATCGCGAATTGAATGTTCATCAACCCAACCACCTTGATCGCTTTCGCCAGCGCGTAAGTGGCCTGACGAACGGTCTGCAGCATATCAGCCGAGAGCGTGTGTGGCGGCATCACCATCGCGGCGTCGCCGGAATGGACGCCGGCGAATTCGATATGCTCGAGCATCCCGCCGATGATGGAAGTCTCACCGTCGCTGATGCAGTCAACATCGAGCTCGATGGCATCCTCGAGGAACTTGTCGATCAGCACCGGCTTGTCGGGCATGACATCGAACGCCTGGCGGATGACGCCCTTGAATTCCTCCTCGCTATAAACGATAAACATTCCGCGGCCACCGAGGACGAAGGACGGGCGCAGCAGCACGGGAAAGCCCACTTCTTTGGCGAAGACCAGCGCTTCGGTCTCGTTCATCGCGGTGCGATTGGGCGGCTGCTTGAGCTGCAACTGATCGAGCACGGCGGCGAAAAGCTTCCGATCCTCGGCCACCTCGATATTTTCCGGAGTGGTGCCGATAACATTCACGCCGCGCGCCTTGAGCGGGGCGGCAAGGTTCAACGGCGTCTGGCCGCCAAACTGAACGATCGCACCGAAACACTTCTCCTGCTCGTAAACTTCCAGTACGTCCTCCAGAGTCAACGGCTCAAAATAGAGCCGATCACTCGTATCGTAATCGGTGGAAACCGTCTCCGGATTTGAATTGATCATCACCGTTTCGAAGCCGATTTCGCGCAGTGCGAACGACGCGTGCACGCAGCAATAATCGAACTCGATCCCTTGACCGATCCGATTTGGGCCGCCGCCAATGATCATGATTTTCTTCTTCGCCGAGGGCACGATTTCATTCTCGTCCCCGTAGCTCGAATAATAATAGGGCGTGAATGCCTCGAACTCGGCCGCGCAGGTATCGACGAGGCGATAGGTTGTGCCGATGCCGACTTTCTTGCGATGCGCCCGCATCGCGTCAAAATCCACCTTCATGATGTGCGCCAACTGCGCATCGGAAAAACCAAACTGTTTGGCGCGGCGCAAGGTGACCACGTCCACCGTTTGCATCGTCTGCTTCCGCAGACCTTCCTCCATTTCGTAGATTTCCCACAACTGCTGCAGGAACCAGCGGTCGATTTTCGTCAGATCAAAAACCTGTTCGACGTTGTAGCCGGCGCGGAAGGCGTGGCGGAGAAAATAGACGCGCTCGGCATTGGGCGTTCCGAGTTTTTGCCGGATGATCGAATCGTCGACGACTTCGTCGCCGCCGTATTTGCCACCGCCGCCAAAGCCACGGGCACCCGTCTCAAGCGAGCGCAGACATTTCTGAAACGACTCTTTAAATGTGCGGCCGATCGCCATGGCCTCGCCGACGGACTTCATCGCCGAAGTCAGCGTGGTGTTAGCCCCGGGGAATTTCTCAAAAGTGAAGCGAGGGATCTTCGTGACGACATAGTCAATCGTCGGTTCAAAGCTGGCGGGCGTGAGGCGCGTGATATCGTTGCGCAATTCATCGAGGGTGTAGCCGACCGCGAGTTTCGCCGCGATTTTCGCAATGGGAAATCCTGTAGCCTTAGAGGCGAGCGCCGAGGAACGCGAGACCCGGGGATTCATCTCAATGACTACCTGGCGACCAGTCTGCGGATCAATGGAGAACTGAATATTGGAGCCACCAGTCTCGACGCCGATCTCACGGATGACGGCAAACGAGGCATCGCGCATCACCTGAAATTCTTTATCGGTGAGAGTCATCGCCGGTGCGACCGTGATCGAGTCACCGGTATGCACCCCCATCGGATCGAAATTCTCAATGGAGCAGATAACCACGCACTGATCCTTGTGATCGCGCATGACCTCCATTTCGTATTCCTTCCAACCGAGAAGACATTCCTCCACCAACACTTCATGCACGGGGGAAATTTCGAGTCCGCCGGAGACGATCTGTTCAAATTCCTCGTGATTGTAAGCGATGCCGCCACCGGAACCGCCCATGGTAAAGCTTGGCCGAATGATCAGCGGCATCGTGCCAATGTAGGCCGCAGCCTGACGGGCCTCTTCCATCGTATGAACCGTTTTCGACTTGGCGACGTCGAGACCGATTTTGAGCATGCACTGTTTGAACAGCTCGCGGTCTTCACCTTTCTTGATGGCCTCGGGTTTCGCGCCAATCATCTCCACGTTATACTTCTCCAAAATGCCGGCATGGTGCAGCTCCATGGAGAGATTGAGTGCCGTCTGGCCGCCCAAGGTGGGCAGGAGCGCGGTCGGCCTTTCTTTCGCGATGATCTTCTCGAGAATCTCAAGCGTGAGTGGCTCGATGTAGGTGGCATCGGCGAATTCCGGGTCCGTCATGATGGTGGCCGGATTGGAGTTCACCAAAACAATGCGGTAGCCTTCCTCGCGCAGGGCCTTGCAGGCTTGGGTGCCCGAATAGTCAAATTCACAGGCTTGGCCGATAATAATAGGACCGGCGCCGATGATCAGGATGGACTCTAAATCAGTACGTTTTGGCATGGCGTGAGCAGCGCGAGATTTGAGTCGCCCCCATGGCGGCGCAAGCGGGAATTGGGAAATCCTGCAAGGTTTCACGGCGATCCGTTGGCGGCAGGCCAATTTAACTGCCGGTCGCGATCTTCCGGGGCACTTAATCCAGCGTACTCAACGAAGCCCGAGACTTTACTCGAGCAAACTGACATCAATGCCCAAGGCGAGAGCCGCTCGTGCTTTATCGCCCTGACAGGCGTGAAGGACGCGGGCCACATACTGCTTTTCCTGACCCGCGATATAGTCCGCCAACGACGGCCAATCTTCGATCTCATGCACCCGGAGAGGCAATTGAGCCGAGGTCACGACCCGGGTTTCCGTCGTGGTGATAATTTGCGAAATCATCTGCCTGAACTCGGATAAATTCCCCGGCCAACGATAGGCCGCCAGAGTGGCCAAGGCATCATCGGTAAATTCCACATGCCGGGCGTCAAACTCAGGATTCGAAGTCTTGGCTGCGATGTCCTTAAGCAGGAGCGGGATGTCCTCCAAGCGGTCCCGCAACGGCGGGAGTTGGACCGGTAAAACCGCCACCCGATAAAAAAGCTCCTCGTTGAACAGACCCTGCTCGGAGAGTTTCTCGAGATCTTCCTCGGTGGCGCAAATCAAGCGAAAATTATGCGCGTTATTGCGCAAGACCGAGACTAATTCGGCTTGGGCCTCCTTGAGTAGCGACTGCAAATGCAGCAGGAAGAGCGTGCCACCCTTGGCTTGCTGGACCCACGTGCCACCGGATCCATTTTGACCGAGCAATCCGGCGCGCAGGCTTTCCATCGAACTAAGCCGGCAATCGATCCGCACCAGCGGGCTATCGGCCGGGGTTCCGGCGGTATGTAACAATTCGGCGGCGATTTCGTGACCGCTGCCGAGTTCGCCAGAAATAAGAATCGGCGTATGCGCGGTCGCAAGCTTCTTGAGTTGAGAAATGAGCCTTTTGACTTTCGCACTGGAACCCACCAAGCGCGCCTCAAAGTCCCCCGCCTTGGCCGAGGAGGACGTACTCACCAGTTCACGCTCCGCAATGGTCCGCTTATATTCCATGCCGCGACGGAGAGCCTGCATCAGCTCATCCACCTTGAATGGTTTCTGCAGATAATCAAAGGCCCCGAACTTCAACGCCTGGATGGCGCTCTCCGTACTCGCGTACGCGGTCATGATAATGATAACTGCGCTGGGATCGTAGAGCTTGAGCTGCTTGAGCAACGTAATTCCGTCCATCGGCTTCATGTCAATGTCCGCCAGCACCAGATCGAATTTCTCCGTCTTGTACTTCGCCAGGCCTTTCTCCCCATCCGTCGCAAAGGAAGTCTTGTAGCCAGTCGGCGAAATTACGGCCTCAAGCATCTCATGAATTGAGATGAGGTCGTCGACGATGAGAATGGAAGGCATGCGATAAAAATGAAAATTACCCACGCGCAGGAAGCACGCAAGCGACTTTAAGCAAAGCGGGATCGAGTAATTACTGCAGGCCGCCCGCCACCGCACCCAGTTGGAAAATCGGCAGGAACATCGCCATCACGATGCCACCGACAATCACGCCCAGAAACACAATGAGCAATGGCTCGATGAGTGACGTGAGTGATGCGACTGTGGCGTCACACTCGACGTCATAAAAATCGGCAATTTTATTCATCATCCCGTCGACGTTGCCAGTGGTCTCACCGGCCTTGACCATGTGTTTCATCATCGGAGGGAAAAACGGATTCACCGCCATGATGTCTGAAACCTGGCCACCTTGGCTGACATGTTTGGCGATGTCGGAGCAGGCATCTTCCACCTGAACTTTGCCACTGGCCGACGCGACGATTTCGAGCGTGCGCAAAATCGGAACGCCCGAACGCATGAGCGTCGCGTAAGTGCGGCAAAACCGGGACAGCGCAATCTTGTGCACGAGACTGCCAAAGATCGGCGCCTTCACTAAGAAATGGTCTTTTTGCCGACGCCCATTCGGCGTGGAAACATATTTACTGACAAAATAGTAAACGCCATACGCACCACCGCCGACAGCCCACCAGTAGGCTTTCATAAAATTACTCAAATCGATGAGCATCTGAGTGGGCATCGGAAGCTTCGCGCCGAAATCCGCAAACATGGCCGCGAAAACAGGAATGACGAAAATCAACAACACATTCACGAGTGCGACCGCCAGGCCGATCACCGCGATCGGGTAAGTCATGGCCGACTTTACTTTTTTCGTCAGCTTAACCGTGGATTCGAAGTAACCCGCCACCTTGCCCAAAATTTCCGCCAGACCGCCGGACGCTTCGCCCGCCTCGACCATGGAGATAAAAAGCGAATTGAACGACTTGGGGAATTTTTTGACCGCCGCAGAAAAAGATGTGCCGGTGGAGATGTCATTTCGCACATCACGAATCACGATACTAAAAACCTGATCTTCAGTTTGGTCCTGCAGCGCTTCCAAACACGATACCAAGGGAAGGCCCGCTTGCAGCAAGGAAGCCAACTGCCCCGTAAAAATCGACAACTCGCCCAAGTCTAATTTGTAAGTTTTTGCTTTCTTCTCCAAGGCCTTCTGTTTGGCCAGTGCCTGCGCCGCTTTGACATTAGATTGGGATTTCTTTGCCGCTATAGTCGCCATATTAACTCCAAAATATGTGGAGTCCCCGGGCGCCCGCAATCCCATTCAGCGCAACTCGCTTTCGAAGTTGGCTGAACAAAAGCTTGAACGTCCGGACTCCGCCGGCACTCTCCCTCCTCTGTCACGCGGCTATAGTTTAATGGTAAAACCTCTGCCTTCCAAGCAGGTGTCGTCGGTTCGATTCCGACTAGCCGCTCCACTTTTACAGGTTTTTGTGCCGGCTTAACCGGAAAAACTGACCAACGGCTTGGCCTTCGGAAGCATTTCTTCAGCGACGCAAAACGTCATCGGCAAGCTAAAGTTTCACTCTCGATCCTCGGCCGCTCGCCCAGACAAAATCAGATCGGCCTGAACCGCACCCGACACCACCGCGTTTGATCACGAGAAGTCGCCTCATGGCTTGAACCTAAATTCAGGTGCCGACCGAGATTGCAGCTGAACAATAATTCGTTCTCCTCGTATCACCCGTGAATTACCGCGCACTTCAGCTGCTCCTGCTCGTATTTGGGCCAGGCGAAATCGCAGCAATCGACGATGAAACGAATCGAACCGCCGGCCTGCCCCCCGAAGCAATCATCACCCGAGTGGAGCGGGCCGAGATTTTCAGCCTAAAACCTCCCGAAGCCTCCCGCTTAAATCTCCCCATGCGGTCGCCATGGTATCGAACGAATGTAACTCTTGCCAGCTCTGCCATCCTTCTCGCCATGCTCGCGCTCGGCGTCCACGAGCGCCAGACGCACAACCGTGACCGAAAAGCGAAATTGCGCGCCGAAACAAGCGCTCGCGAGTTATCAAAAATCGATGCCGCCAAGGACGAGTTTCTCGCCAGCATCAGCCACGAAATCCGCAATCCAATGAGCGGAATCGTTGGAATAGTCGGCAGTATTAATTCCGAGAATCTCGATCCGGACACCCGGCATAAAATCGCGTTACTCCGACACTGCGCCACTCACCTTTCGGGATTACTGGAAGATATCCTGGATTTTTCCGGCATCCAAGCCGGCATCGTTCACTTGGAATCGAAGCCGTTTGCGCTCCCTGAATTAATGGAGTCCGTCGCTGCCCTCACTGCCGCCGAGAGTGAAAAAAGTGGGCTCCCGGTTGAAATCACTATCACTCAAGGCGAGCAGAATCTGTTGCTCGGTGATTCACGTCGCATCCGGCAGATCCTGGTAAACTATATCGGCAATGCCCTGAAACACACCCACCGAGGCCGGGTGAGGGTTACCGTTCAGCACGCTAAAACCGCTCCCGGATTCACAGAGGTCGTCTTTGCCGTTTCAGACGACGGCCCGGGTATTTCGATCGCGGAGCAAGGCAAGTTGTTCACGCGGTTTGAACGCTGCTCCCACACCCGAGAAAATCAGGTGCCGGGCACAGGACTTGGACTCGCACTCTGCAAAACCTTGGCGGAACAAATGGGTGGGCGCGTTTGGCTGACAAGCCGGGCCGGTATTGGCTCGTGCTTCTATTTCAGCGCCACCTTCGCCTTATTTGATGAATCGGCCAAGCTCGCCGCATCGACGGGTAAATTAAACCCCGTAGCATCAACCTCTGCCCTCGTCGTAGACGACCAAGAGTACAATCGCCTAGCTCTCGGCATCCTCTTGGAAACCCTCGGCATCACCGTGCATTTTGCCGCGGAAGTCCGCGAAGCAATCACACTGGCCCGAAGTTACAGCTTCGATTTGGTCTTCCTCGATTATTCACTTCCCGGACTCAATGGCCCAGCCGTTGCCCAAGCCATTCGAGGGCTGCCAAACCGGTCTGCCCATGCCGCGATATTCGCCACCACCGCCTGTAACACCCCGGAAAAACGGACCGAATACTTGGCAGCAGGAGTAAACGGTTTTCTGAACAAGCCGGTCAGCATCACTCAACTGCGGCAGGTGCTCGAAGGCTCCTCGCTCCGCCTGCCCCAAGGGCAATTCCATCCGCGCCCGATGCCCGCCGACCCTCTCGCCAACCTGCGCCTGCTCGCGTCAAAAAAACGGGTGTCCTTCTCTGTGGAATTGGCCCTTTACCTCTCTGATCTCGAGGAGGAATCAAACCACTTCGCCCGCGCTCTCCAACTGGAAGATTCCGGTCGCGCGAGCTACTATGCGCACCTGCTTTACGGTCGCTGTTCATTTATCAGCGAGCGCCAGCTTGAACTTACCTTGCGTAATATGGAATCCGCCGCCGTCACCTGTCGCTGGGATGACGCGCGCTTAATCGGCGACGACATGCTGAGCCAACTCAGCGGACTGCGACTCAGGTTATTGGTTTCGGAAACCCCAGTTGCTCAGCCCGTGTGAGGCCATTCACAATCGCGAAATGAATCAGTTTGGGCGTCGCGTGAATGTCGAGCTTGCCCATGATATCACGCCGACGCGACTGGACGGTCGCAGGACTGATACTAAGCATCCCGGCAATTTCATCGTCGGTCATGGAGAGACCGATCAACGAAAGAATTTTGGTCTCATAATCCGAAAGAACCCGAATGAACGCTTTCGGATCCTTTCGAATCGCGGCACTCGAAGCATTTACGATGGGAGTATAATAAATCCTCCCCCCGAGCACCGCATGAATCGCATCGGTCAGAATTTCCAGACACTGCTCGTGCTTATCCACGAAACCGTGAAGTCCGAGACGCTGAACTTGCAACATGGTCCATGGGTCGCGATGAGCTGAAATCGCAAGGATCTTGGTCTGTGGCAATTCAAGGAGGACCATTTTTGCCAGCTCCAAGCCGTCACCATCGGGCAACGAAATATCCAACAACACGAGGTCCGGCCGCTGTTCGCGAATTGCCGCCAATCCCTCTCGACACGTTCCACACCACGGGAGCACCTCCAACCCAAGGTCCCGACAGTGGAAAACGAAAAATTCAGCCACCATCCGCTGATCTTCCACAATAATAACGCGGCGCTTAACCGGCGTGCTATTCGCTGAACTTGCCGTGATGGAATCGATGGTCTTCATTCTGCTATTAGAGGCGGCACCGACAATTCATGTCCGGGTATGACTGCGACCATTGAACCATTTGAACATAATTCTATTTCATCCTACAGAAGTCGAGCACCCCCTTTCACGAAAGGACCTGCGTGCGGTCCATATTCTTGATGTATTGCGCCTTCAACCCGGACAAATTTTCGACGCCGGACTGATTGATGGCGCACAGGGAAAAGGCACTTTGGCGGCGGTAAACGAAGCATCACTCACCCTTTCTTTTGTATGGGGGAATTCTCCCCCGCCCCTCTATCCCATTCACCTGCTGATAGGTCTGCCGCGGCCACAAACCTCACGAGACATCCTGCGTGATGTGACCACGCTCGGAGTTGCCTCAATTAATTTCATCCGCAGCGAGCGCGGCGAAGCCAGTTATTCGAGCAGCAATCTTTGGAAATCCGACGAGTGGAAAAATTGCGTCATAAACGGGACTGCGCAGGCATTTTGCACCCGATTGCCCATAATTATTCGCGACCAGACCTTGGCTGAGGCTCTCGCTGGCCTGCCCAGCGGGGCCGCTCGTGTCGCCCTCGATAATTACGAAGCCTCCTGTTCACTCACGGCTTTTAGCCCGACCGTTTCCCAGCCCGTGGTCATCGCGCTCGGCTCTGAACGCGGTTGGGCGCCCAGTGAGCGGCGGCTTTTTCGGGACGCCGGGTTTTGCTTCGCCCATCTGGGACCTCGCGTACTGCGGACTGAGACCGCGTGTATCGCCGCCGTCACGCTCATCCGCTCAAAGCTCGGTTTGTTCTGAAAATACAGACCGTCGGTTGGCGAACCCCTTTGCCAAGACGCTTCACGCAGGTCCAGCCCTCCGGGGTCATCGTCAACTCACCCGGCATCTCAAAAACCACCAAGGGGTCCGCTTTCTCCGCTAACCACGCACTCAACTGGAGAAATAATTTGGGGCCCACTGCGGGAATTAATTCATAAGGTGGATCAATAAACACCAGATCAGGTACGACCCCGAGAGCGACCGTCGTCGCATCGGCATTCACGACCTGCAAGTCCGCCTCAGATCGCGCGAGGCTTTTGCACACGGCCGCGATGTTTTGCCGGATATATCCGGCCGTTCTCGCATCCTTTTCGACAAACACGCCGCCCAAAGCGCCCCGGCTCACCGCTTCCAACCCGTACGCACCACTGCCGGCAAAGAGATCGAGGAACGTCGCCCCCGCAACCCACGACGCCACACTGGAAAACACGGCCTGCCGCATGGCATCCGTGGCCGGGCGCACGGCGTCACCCTTGGGCACGGTCAGCGTTATCCCTCGGGCCTGACCACCGGTTATGCGCATCGCACAACCCTCCCGGCCACGCACATGACTCCACGAGTGAAGGCCATTCCTGGATCAAATAGCGGAACTCTTTCTACAGTCAGAGGTTTTAATACATGTAACATAGCATTTGCACGACAGCCGCGGTGGATTTACGTCTCCCTCTCTGCGGTAAAGAAGCCAGTAACTTATCTGACCTCCGTACCGCGCAAAGGCAATGCCTTACCCATCAAACCAAGCATGTTCCCCAGACTCACAATTCGGTCGCTCTGCGCGGCTCTCTTGATCGCCACTTGTCTCAGGGGCGAGGAAAGGAACGTGTGGCCGCTGGCCGTGGAACAATTGAAGGCTGACGGGGAAATCGCATCAGCGGAATATCTCGGGCCGCTCTTATTCAAAAAAACCAGTCCCGACGGCGTAGCAATTAAAGGCTTCCGCCCGCTCTACCTGCAAATGGTCGAAGGCAGCCGCGAGACCCGCTACTTACTCTACCCATTCTTCAAGTGGCAGAGAGAGGACGACTACCGTTTCTTCACTTTTTTCGAGCTCGTTAATTTCAGCCGTCAAACCAATCCCGGCCAGGCGCCGTCCCGCAGCTTCGATATTTGGCCGGTCTATTTTTCACGCGACACCGGGGATCCCGCCACCACCTACCGGGCCTTATTTCCAGTTGGCGGCACCCTCAAGAACCGCCTGGGTTTTGATCAACTTCGATTCGTCCTCTTTCCACTCTACGCCGACGCCATGAAAAGCGGCGGCCACACCACGCATGCCCCGTGGCCCTTCCTTCGTTTTATCCACGGTGCGGGAGAAACTGGTTTCGAATTCTGGCCGCTCTTCGGTCATCGAGAACGCGCCGGCGACTACGATAGTCGATTCTATCTCTGGCCCCTCATCTATCGTTCAGCAAAAAATCTATCCGAGCCCGAACCCAGTATTAAACGAGGAGTATTGCCCTTTTACTCCAGTGACACCCGGCCCGGCTTGATCAGCGAAAACTATGTGTGGCCCTTTTTCGGCTATACCCATCAAACCACTCCGGCAAAATACGACGAAACCCGCTACTTCTGGCCGCTGCTCGTTCAGGGCCGGGGCGAGGCTAATTACGTCAACCGCTGGGCGCCCCTCTACACGCATTCCATCGCGAAGGGTCAGGATAAGACCTGGTACGTGTGGCCGATCTTCCAGCGCAGCCGTTGGGTGGAAGGCGGCGTAAACCAGGACAGAATCCAAGTACTCTACCGCTTCTACTGGTCGCTCACGCAGCGCAGCCGCACCAATCCCGCTGCCGCGCCGGCTTACAAAATTCATCTCTGGCCGCTGGCGAGTGCGTGGGACAATGGGGCCGGCCAGCGCCAGCTCCAACTGCTCAGTCCCTTCGAAGTCCTGTTCCCAACCAGTGAACCGGTTCGCCAACTCTACTCCCCGCTGTTTGCGATCTATCGCTACGAACAACTCGCACCGGGTGATACCCGCGGTTCCGTGTTGTTCAGTTTGCTAAGCTGGAAAAATTCCCCCGCAGAAAAGGAATTTCATTTCGGCCCCCTGTACAGCCGGCGCTCCACCAAAGACCAAGCCAGGATTGCCCTCGGTCTCGGCCTGCTTTCCTGGCAGCGCCAGCCAGACTCCGGTCACTGGAAATTCTCCTTGTTCGATTTTCGTTCGCCTGTCGCCAACCCGGCTGCTGCCGCCACCTCGCCATGAATCAAATCAACCTCATCCTCGGGAACATCGGCGGCACCATTCTGCTGCTGATTCGCTCACTGAAACACATCCCGACCCTGCCCCGGCAGTTTCCTCGCTTCATCGAGCAATGCTATTTCATTGGCTACACCACGCTCCCCATCGTCACGATCCTGAGCTTTTTTATCGGCAGTGTGCTCGCCCTGCAAAGCGGCTATAGCATGGAAAACTTTGGCGCCAAACAATTCATCGGTACGTTGGTAGGACTCTCCATGGCCCGCGAACTCGGGCCAATGATGGTCGCCATTTTGCTGGCCGGTCGCGTCGGCTCCGCCATCACCGCCGAACTCGCCTCCATGAAAGTCTACCAGGAAATCGACGCACTGGAGACCATGAATATTCCGCCGGAACGCATGCTCGTCTTGCCCCGCCTGGCCGCCGTCCTGGTCATGATGCCCGTCCTCGCCATCATCGCCAACCTCTGCGGCTGGTATGGCGGGGCGCTCGTTTGCCAGTACACCCACTTCATCTCCGTCGACAGCGAATCCTATTTCGCCGCGCTCAAACATTTCATGAAACCCCAGGATATCGTCGACGGGCTGCTCAAGGCCGAGGTCTTCGGTTTCGTGATTGTCCTCGTCTGCTGCTACACCGGGCTGAACACGCGCGGAGGGCCCCGTGAAATCGGCGCGTCCGTCACCCGGGCGGTCGTCAGCTCGCTCATTCTTATTCTGGTACTCGATTACTTCGTCACCAAAATCCTTCTCTGACCACCATGAGCTTCACGTGCACTCCCCTCAATGACACCATGCCGCCGGTCGAAAAAACCTTCGGCGTCACCGTCAGCAAATTAAATAAAAAATTCGGCAAGGCCACGGTCCTGCGCGACATCAACCTCACCATCACGCCCGGGGAAATCTTCTGCATCATGGGTCCCAGTGGCTCAGGCAAAAGCGTTCTACTGAAGTGCATCGCCGGACTCGAGCGCGCCACCAGCGGCAACGTGAAAATCGGGGAATATGATGCCGCCGATCCCGCCACCCGCGACAAAGTCCACCTCGCCCTCGTCTTCCAGGCCGGCGCGTTGTTCAACTCGCTCTCCGTTTACGACA
>JANYFP010000468.1 GCA_025362555.1 Verrucomicrobiota bacterium | reverse complement strand
ATCGTCCGATTGCTCGACGTGAGCACGGATTGGTCGATTCCGATGGACGAGCTCATGGCACTTTCCGACAGCTTTCCAGCGAAAGGCCTGCGTGACGCCACGCCGCTGTTTGACCGGCTTTTCAACCAGGCGCCGTTCCTTAACCGCGATGGGCAATGGCCACCGCAACCGGATATTCTTTTCATCCATCCCGCGTGGAAGAAAATCAATCCGCCGGGAGTCTCCAATCCGTCGAACAATACACTGGCGCGATTGCTGGCGGGACTGCAAATCGGGGACAAAGATCTGGTCGAACTGATCGGGGGGCTCTCAGCCATTCCGTCACTCCATCACCAGCCACCCACGACCACTCCGGTGGCGGACGAGAGCATCATGGTGTCAGCCGAATCAATCGGGGTCTTGTATCGTCATGCGCGGCTCATGCGCCTGCTCAAACTCGGCGTTACCGATTTTTTGAAACTGATCCGGCTCGCACCCCGGAAAACCACGCACCCGCTCGATGCTGCCCGCTACATCAACGACCTTGAAGACGTTATCAGCGTCATCGAATTTGCCGCCTGGCAAAAGTCCAGCGGCTTCAGTCTCGATGAGATTATCACCATCACCGGTGCGGACACGCCCGCGGGAACACTCGATTCAACAACGGTGGCCAAGGGCATTGTTGCCCTCGTGCAGGAGGAAAAGCATCTCGAGTTTGCCGACACGGTCTTCACGCAAATCGGGCTCACCGACATTCAGTCGCGGAAAATCGTATTGGATAACCTGAGCACGGCCGCCACCGATACCAAAGCGTTTGAAGCGGTTCCAGAGAGTGCGAACTATCGCCTCAAGAAAGAATTCAATCCTACCACCGCGGTTCCGGTGATCGCGGATCCTTCGGTCAATCCACCCGTTGACGCGGCGGTGCTGCAGGAACTGCTCGGAAAATATTACGCCTTGCGCGTCCTCGATGTGGCGCTTGGCACCACGCTCACCCTCTCGCCCGAGGAGGCGAAGGAACTGCGGAATTTGGCGCACCCACTCGGAACCGCCGACGTACCACTCATCGCGTTGGCGTTACAGGGCGGAGACAAAACACTTCTCACCGCACTCTTGGCCGACACCCTGCGCTACCGGGCGCTGTTTAAGAGCAACGTCTTTCTATTGTTAAACCCGGTTTCGGAAGTCTCCGGACTGGATTTTGTACAAAGTAACCGGGCCATTTTCGGACTGCCAAGCGATCCCACGGATTCGACGATCACCACGCAGGCGATCCGCAATGTGGCGGCCTACGTCGCGTTCACGTCCGGTTCGGATTCAAGTTTCACGACCGCTTCGGCTCCGATTGACCTCGATGCAATTCAGACCGTGCTCCTGGGCCTCGGAACCCTGAGTCAGGGCGGTCTGGAAGAAAGCTTGGCCAAAACCTTGCGGACGGACAAGACGCGGATTGGGGCCTTGAAGCCGCACTTGATTGCGCTGCCCGCCAATCCGTTTGAGGCGCTCGCTATTCTGGCGCGGTGTCTGGTGTTTACTGAGGAGATGGGCGTCAGCGGTGAAACGCTAAGTTTGATGATCAAAGAGGTATTTACTCCGGCGGGAGTTTTCGATTCATCAGCGACGTTCAAGGGATTGTCGCGCGCGGCGGAAGATGTCTTCGGTTCCTTCCGGGCAAAATACCCTGACGAGAAAACTTTCCAGGAGAAGATCGAACCGTTTGAGGATAGGTTGCGCTCAAGGAAGCGGGACGGACTGGTCGACTATGTGGTCAGCAAATGGCCGGTGCCGTTTTCCGATCCGAATAAACTCTACGAGTATTTTCTGATCGATGTGTTGCTCGAGGGCTGTGCGCGCACCTCCCGCGTGGCGGCGGGGATTTCCAGTCTTCAGCTGTACGTTCATCGCGTGTTGATGAACCTCGAGTGGAGCAATGACTGGAATGGCGATCCGGCCGCCAGTGGGGTCTACGCCCGCTTCGCCGACCCCGACAAGCAAGCCGAATGGTATTGGCGGGAAAACTACCGCGTGTGGGAGGCGAATCGCAAAGTCTTCCTCTATCCGGAAAACTATATCGAGCCGGAGTTGCGCGACGACAAGACTCCGTTGTTCAAGGAACTGGAAGACACCTTGCTCCAGCAAGAAATCACTGATGCGAACGTCGAGGATGCCTATGGCAAGTACCTCATCGGATTCAGCGAAGTCGCGTCGCTCAAAATCGCCGGGTCGTATTATGATGTCGGCAACTATGCCGACCGGAGAGACGATACCTTGCACCTGTTCGGGGTCACGCGGGACGCTCCCCCGGTTTATTATTACCGGGTGGTCAATGGTACGTTGACGGCCACGCCGACAGTTTCGGCGTGGGAAAAAATAACGCTGCAGATCCCCGTGCCAAAAGTTTCCGCCGTCGCTTTCGAAGGCCGGCTGCATCTTTTCTGGCTGGAGACTTCCACCCGCGTCCAGAGCGCCTTCAATCTGGGAACTTCCGAGTTCAAAGGTTACCGGCACGCGGTGCGCATCAAGTACTCGACCCTGCGCGCGGATGGAAAATGGGCGACCGTGCAAAGCCTCAGCTTCTCGGACGGGAAGGAAAACATCGAGTCGCGAGTGATCAACGATCCGGCCTCATCTACCGAACCCGCGCTTAAGGCGGACACCGATGCGGCCCAGAGCAGAGTCACCGACTTGACGAGGATTCAAGTCAATGCCTCGAATGAGGCCACGCGGACCGCCGGATTGGTTGACGAGGCAGTGAGGGCGCTGACTTTTCCGCTTACCCGCGAAGAATTAATCGAGGCGGCGTTGGTGCAAGCAGCCGTGACGCTCGCGGGCAGCCTGGCGTTCGGTGCCGCGTTGTTTGGCGGACCTGCGGCAGCAGCAGCAGCTTCACTGGCGGCGAGTTTGGGCGTGATGGTCGCGTCGGTGCCTGGATCCAGCGTGAAAAGACTGCAGGACGCGGGCGTGAATGTATGGGATCCATTCATTATCGCGCAACGCAAGGTGGCGTTGATGGATGCGAGGTTCATAGCGCGAATCGCCGCAGACACTCTTCAAACCGCTACGACGAGCCTAAACTTTGCCCAAGCCGATTTGGAGAGACTCCAGGCTTTGGTGAATGTTGTCACGGTGCGCTGGGATCGCAGCGGGCGGAACCACGTCGAACCGTTGGACAACTATAAGCCGCAAGGCTGGGAATGGGACCGGGTCTATCCCAGCGTCTACACCCCACCCTCCAGCTCAACCGAAGAAGCCAGCATCCGGCTCACACTGGTGCCACGAAACGATCCGGACCCACTGGTGCCCCCGCTGACGTGTTACGAGGTGGATTTCTCCACGGGCATGCTGCATCAGCGGCCCGCAACCGACAATCGAATCAACTCGCGATCCCTCGACTTCAACAATGTCGACGGGGCAATCCGCCAACATCTTGCTATCTGCACGACCTACGTGGGGCAGGAATATTATCTGGCGACCTATTGGTTGAATTTTCGCAACCCGAGTGAGTCACCCGTGGCGCAAACCTCGGCAAACGCGGATCTGCAGGTCGTCAATGGCTCGCCCAATTCGATCATCGTCGAATCACAAACCGATCGCGTGTGGATCAGGACAAACGTGCCGGGAAATGTGATCGGTACCCGGCTCGGCACCACGCTCACGCCGGACTTAAACCGACGTTTCAGCCATGGCGGCCCGAGCGGTCTCCTTCAGGAAGCGTTTCAACGGACCCTCACGGAGCTTCCGCCAAAAATCCAGTCAGTAGGCGGGCAGACCCAGCTCTCCATCCCGGAAACTCCGTTTGACCTGACCAACCCTTACCTCACGTATTTCCGGGAGACATTTTTCCACATCCCGTTCTTGGTCGCGAATCACCTGAACAGTCAGCAGAAATTTGCGGAAACGCAGCGCTGGTACCACCACATCTTCAACCCGACCGCCAACGGAAATCCCTGGCGTTACCGCGAGTTTCAAAACCAGCCAAATCCCTCCCTGCGCCAGCTGTTGCTCGATCCGGCGGGATTAAACGCCTATCGCGCCGATCCGTTCAATCCCCACGCGATCGCGCGGACCCGGCTGAGCGCTTACCAAAAATCGATTGTCATGAAGTACATCGACAACCTGCTCGATTGGGGCGACTCACTTTTCGCCCAGTTCACCATGGAGTCGGTCAACGAAGCGACGATGCTTTACGTCATGGCCCAGGAACTTCTCGGGCCAAAACCGCCCGAGTTGGGTGCCTGCAGTGGAGAAAGCGTTTTGCTCAATTACGAGACGATTAAGCAGCGCGTTCTCCACGGAAAGATAAACGACTTTCTAATCGAGCTCGAACCGCTGCCACCATCGATTGGGGTTCGCCTGCCGAAGCAGGAAGAAACGAAGCTGGTGATCCAGACCGGGGAAACGAACCGGCGGGCAAAAACCACTGCGCCTAAACTTCTGCGACTCACCCGCAGCTTAACCGTCGGCGAACCAACCGGCGGTCAGCCCATCGGTTCGCCGGGCGGAGCTCCCCTGACCAATCCCTATCAAACCACCGCCACGCAATTTCAACAACTCGGCGGGAATTATTGGACGAATGTCAGTGGCACCGGTTTGAGCGAGATCTATGGCAAATCCCCCGGCGGCAGCGGCAGTCTGACTATTCTGGGCACGGATTCCGGCACGCCACCGATCTCCGGCAATCGGACGGGCAATATTGATTTCGTGAATACCGGCATGGGAGGATTGAGCGTGCAATTCGGCGCGCGCGACGGGGGAAAAATCAAGGCCTTCGATCAGATCCCTCCGCTGGATATAAAGTACACCAGCCGGGACATCCCCGTCCGAGATGTGATTATTCCCGGTCGAAACACCCGGCCCCCGAAACATCCGCGTCCGATCGATCTGGTTCCAGCCAAAGATGCGGTGTTCTGCATCCCGTCGAACAAAGACCTTCAAGCGTATTGGGGAAGAGTGGAAGATCGCCTCTTCAAAATTCGCAACTGCCTGGATATCGACGGCGTTCGCCGCAATCTTGACCTGTTCTCGCCGGAAATTGATCCTCGCTTGCTGGTCCGAATGAAGGCGGCCGGACTCACGCTGGAAGATGTACTCAACTCGATCTCGGGAAATGTACCGCCTTATCGTTTCACTTATCTCATCGACAAAGCAAAACAGTACGCGAGCACGCTGCAGAATTTCGGCTCCCAATTGCTGGCCGCCCTGGAAAAACGCGACGGCGAAGAACTCAGCCAACTGCGCGCGGTGCATGAGCAAAATCTGCTCAAGCTGCGCTCACGGATGGTCCAGCTGGAAATCGACGCGGCAGAAGATGCGCTCGAAGGACTGCAGCGGCAAAAAGCGGCGCTGCAATACCGCCAGAATTATTTCCGCTCCATCAGCGACGCCGGGTTGCTTGCGCCCGAACACACGCAGCAAGAGCGCCAGCACGAAGCGTCGAACTACCGGACACTCGCCGGACTTTCCCAGTCCATCGCGTCCGTCCTCAGCATTATTCCCGACGTTGGTGCATTCACCGCGATGAAGTTCGGCGGCAGCCAACTCGGCGCGGCAGGTCGATCATTGGCCGAAGGACTCAATGCGATCGCAGGTTACAACGAAGCGGCGGCGTCAATGGCCGGCATGCAAGCGTCGAACCAGCGCCGGGACCAGGAATGGAAACACCAAGCAGAAACCGCCAGGCTGGAAATCTCCCAGCTTGAAAAACAGATTGATGCAGCCGAAATCAGAAGGGACATCGCGGTGCGTTCGCTCGAGGTTCACCAGACGACCATCGACCAATCCGAAGAAGTGTTTGAATTTTTCCGCGACAAATTCTCCAGCTATGACCGCTACACGCTGCTCTCGAAACGGCTCCGCGAGCTCTATCGGATGGCGTTTAATTCCGCGCTAAGCATGGCCCGGATGACCGAACAGGCCTTCACGGCGGAGCGGACCGAGGACGGTACCCGCCTGAGCGGAAATTACTGGGACGCGGACAATCTCGGATTACTGGCTGGTGAGCGATTGCTGAACGACCTGCAAGGCCTCGAACAGCAGTATATCGAAAAGAACTACCGGCAGCTCGAGGTGGAGCAGAGTTTCTCCTTAGTGCAATTTTTTCCCGAACTGCTTTTGAATCTGCGCCTCACCGGGACATGCCAATTCTCCATTCCCGAGTGGTTCTTCGATCTCGTATACCCGGGTCAGTATCGCCGCCGGTTGAAAGCGGTGCGCCTGACTCTTCCCTGCGTGACCGGCCCGTATGCCAACGTGGGGGCGACGCTTCGGTTGAACAACAGCAGCATTCGATTGAAGCCAGGCGATGCGCCGGTGGTCGTACCACTGCGTCATACCGTATCGATCGCCACCAGCAAAGCGCAGTTCGATTCCGGGGTTTTCGATTTCAATTTCCGCGACGAGCGTTACATGCCCTTTGAGGGATCGGGTGCGATCAGCACGTGGGAGCTTTCGTTGCCGAAAACAATTCGTGTGTTTGATTACGGCACGATCAGTGACGTCATCGTTCATCTGGATTACACGGCGGACTTCGACGGCAACCACCGCAACAACGTTGAGGCCGATGCAGGAACCCTGCTGACGACGCTCAGGACCCCGAACTCGCTGAAACGCGCGCTCAGTCTTCGCCAGGAGTTTCCCGATGTCTTTCACCGCCTCGTCTCAAGCCCGCTCGACACCGAAATCGATTTCACCGTCGAGCAACGGCATTTTCAATTCTTCCTGGCAGGGCACACGCTCCGGGCGGATAGTGCAACGCTTCATGTCATCACCCCGCTGAGCAGCCTCGCGCCTCATACTTCAAACACGGGGGTAATCAGCCCCGGGACAACATTTGCCTTCAGAGAATCGGACGAAGCTGAGCCGAAACAGGGATTCAGAAATCTGACCACATCGACGGCTGCAGCCGACGTAATCATAGGCCAGGGACTGAGAATGTTTAATTTTGGCGAGATGCTAAAACCGTTGCCCACCACAACTGCCGTCGCTCCCCCACTCGTCGGAAACTACCTTATCAAGCTTATCGCCGCAGGCCCATTGGCGACTGAAGCTCCATCTGTTGGTTCAGGACCGATCGATCTGACAAAGCTGTGTGACATCATTCTTGAGGTCTCGTATCACCCCGAGTGAGATCACATTGTGGTCGGGTTGTGCCTAGAGCGTTTTCAATAAAACAATCGCCGCTGCGTTTCGATGCAGGGCCGTTGCTGTTACCGATTTTTCTCTGATCGTAAATTTTGCCGAATTGGGGTCGTAGAGATTTTTGGG
>JANYFP010000464.1 GCA_025362555.1 Verrucomicrobiota bacterium | reverse complement strand
AACGCGGAGGGCGCGGAGAACGCGGAGGGATGAAGGAGGAAATTCGCCCCAATCTTAACCAGGCAAATGGCAGAATTATCCTTTGTCGGTCGGGCTTTTATCCGCCGTGGCTTTGGCGCCTGCAACGATAGTCCGGCGGGGGAAAGATGTCGGGGGTAAACCTCGACCTACACCTTGACGACCGTGGGGTAACGTTCAGACACCCGCATCGCTGTTTATCACCCGATCAGGGGATGCGGAAACGATCTGGGATTGCTAGAGTAGATGGACCCCGACAATTCATACGCCGTGATGCGTCCGGTTCTGTGCTCCTTGCATGCGATTCCGGCGTGTTGGCTTTAACGCAATCCCCGATCACTCTTTCGTGAAACGTCCACTCTTTCTCTCACCGTCCTGGAAATCTGTCGCGCTCTTACTTGCCCTCGGGCTGGGGCATGCACCCATCAGCGCGGTGCAAGCCGCCGAAACGACGGTCGCGCATCACTTCGAAATTAGCACCAACGATTTTCTGCTCGATGGACAGCCATTTCAGATTCGTTGCGGTGAATTGCACGCCGCCCGGGTGCCGCAGGAATATTGGCAGCACCGGTTGCGCATGGTGAAGGCCATGGGCCTGAACACGGTTTGCGCCTATCTCTTCTGGAATATGCACGAACCCCGGCCGGGCGAATACAACTGGTCGGGCCAGGCGGACGCGGTCGCGTTTTGCCGCGCCGCGCAGGCGGAAGGACTCTGGGTGATTCTCCGTCCCGGCCCGTACGCGTGTGCCGAATGGGAAATGGGCGGCTTTCCGTGGTGGCTGTTAAAGCACGATGAGATCAAGCTGCGCACCCGTGATGCCAATTATCTGGAGCCCGCCAAACGCTACTTGAAGGAAGTCGGGCGCGTTCTCGGTCCGCTGCAAGTGAGCCGGGGCGGTCCGATTTTGATGGTCCAGGTGGAAAATGAATACGGGTTTTACGGCAAGGATCCCGAGTACATGGGCGAACTCCGGCACGCGCTGCGCGACGGCGGATTTGAAGTGCCGCTGTTTGCCTGCAATCCGAAGGAGCACCTCAAGGATGGCTATCGCGATGACCTTTTCCCCGTGGTCAACTTCGGCTCTGATCCGCAAGGTGGGTTTAAAGCTTTGCGTGAAATTCTGCCGAAGGGACCGCTGATGTGCGGCGAATTCTATCCCGGATGGTTCGACACCTGGGGCGCGCCCCACCACACGGGCAATACTGAACGCTACCTGACAGACCTCGGTTACATGCTCAAGACGGGTGCGTCTTTCAGCATCTACATGGCGCACGGCGGAACTACGTTTGGATTTTTCACCGGCGCGGACCGGCCATTCAAGCCGGACACATCGAGCTACGACTACGATGCGCCCATCAGCGAGGCCGGTTGGGTCACGCCTAAATTCGATCTCACGCGTGCCCTCGTGACGAAACATCTGATGCCCGGGGAAACGCTCCCGGAGCCGCCCGCGCGGAATCGGGTTATTCAGATTGCGCCGGTCCCCGTCACGCATCTCGCCCGCCTATTTTCCAATTTGCCCGCGTCGCTCACGGACGAGCAACCGCGCACGATGGAACTCTACGACCAGGGCTTCGGTTGCATCCTTTATCGGACGCAACTTCCGCCGGGCCCCGCTGCCAGTCTCGAAGCTGCGGCTATTCACGATGTGGGCGAAGTTTTCCTCGACGGCAAACGGATCGGTTTCACGGATCGTCGCTCCCGGAATTACCGCGTGCAGTTGCCCGCGCGTTCGCAGCCGGCGACGCTCGATATTTTGGTGGAGGCCATGGGACGCGTGAATTTCGGCGCAGAAGTGCACGACCGCAAAGGTATCCACGGTCCGGTTACACTCACGCCGGCTGGCCAGGCTCCGGTGGAGCTGCGTGGCTGGCAGATTTTCCGCCTGCCACTCGATCCGGGTATGCTGAGCGCATTAAAGTACGAACCCTCCAAGGATTCCGCTGCGGCGACGGCTGAGCCGGCGTTTTGGCGCGCCACGGTTACGGTCGACCAGCCGGGCGACTGCTTCCTGGACATGCACCCGTGGGGCAAAGGATTTGTTTGGGTGAACGGCCACAATCTCGGACGCTATTGGAACATTGGCCCGCAGCAGACGATGTATGTGCCCGGCCCCTGGCTGAAGGCCGGCGATAATGAGATTGTTATCCTCGATCTGCTCGGTCCGGAAAACCCCGTGATCGCCGCGCTGGATCAGCCCGTTTTGACTGAGCTGCGTCCGAAGTTGGACTTTGCCCGCGCGAGCCGGCGCGAGGTCAAGTTGCGTTCCGATTTCGGCGCGCCCGCTCACACCGGGAGCTTCGCTGCGGGATCAAATTTACAGGAAGTACATTGGTCGACGCCGGCTCGCGGCCGGTATTTCTGCCTTGAGGCGATCAACGCGCACGATGGAAAACCGTCTGCCGCAGTGGCAGAGATCACGCTCCTTGATGCGTCCGGCCAACCCTTGAGCGCGGAAGCGTGGACGATTGGGTACGTCGACAGCGAAGAGCGTGAGCGGGAAGACGGCACGGCGGAAAACGCGATCGATGGTCAGACCGCCAACTTCTGGCACACCCAGTGGGGCGCAGCGCAGCCGGGTTACCCTCATCGCCTGATTATCGATCTCGGCCAATCGCACGTCGTGGGTGGATTCCGCTACGTCCCACGCCAGGGCGCCGCAGATGTCACCGGCCGCATCAAAGACTACCGTGTCTACGTGGCTGATGATCTGATCAAGGAGTAGGAGGAGAGCTTGAATAGATCCGATATCCGAAGGTGGAGCGACTTGACCTCAAGTCGCTTCAGGGTTCCCGCCCGCAAACAGCGCGTTGAGGTCAACGCGCTCCACCCGAACACGTCATCACTGTTTGGTTGGGCTCAGTTATCTGCAAAGTGGAACGCGTCCGGAGGCCACGTTCCACCAGTCTAAGCGAGCGGCATAGACCGGACTGGATTCGCATGAGAGGAAATGCATGATAGCGAACTCGCTCCCCTTTTATATGTTCATGAAACTTTCTAAATTCTTTCCCGTTGTCGTATTGCTTGTGAGTTTGGCTCGGCTCTCAGCGGCTACGCCGGTCGAAAAGAAACCGTTTGGCAAACTGGCGGACGGTCGCCCTGTCACGCTCTATACGCTCACGGGGCCGCGCGGTCTCGTGGTGGAGATCATGGATTACGGTGCGTCCATCGTCAGCCTCCGCACGCCGGACCGGACGGGAAAGATCGCTGACGTGGCGTTGGGGTTTTCGAAGGTCACTGATTACACCGCGAAGCCTGCCTTTCTTGGCGCTGTGGTGGGCCGCGTGGCCAATCGCATTGCCGACGCGCGCTTCACGCTCGATGGAAAGAAATATGTGCTCGCCGCGAATAATTCCCCCGGCGGCGTGCCTTGCGCCCTGCACGGCGGAAACGTGGGTTTCGACAAGGTTCTCTGGTCGGCAGAGCCGTGTGAGATTGCCGGACTGCAGGCGGTGCGTCTGCATTATTTGAGCAAAGACGGGGAAGAAGGTTATCCGGGGAATCTTAAGGTGCAGGTGGTTTACTCCATGACCCCGGACAACGGGCTACGCATCGATTATGAAGCCACCACGGACGCGACCACGCCGGTCAACCTCAGCAATCACGCCTATTTCAATCTGAGAGGTGAGGGGAACGGAACGATTCTGGATCACGAGCTCACGTTCCAGGCGAGCCGGTACACACCGGTGAATCAAGGACTGATCCCGACGGGAGAAATAAGTCCGGTGGCAGGAACACCGTTTGATTTCACGACGCCGCACCGCATCGGAGAACGAATCAACGCCACCCACGAACAACTTTCCTTTGGTGGCGGCTACGATCACAATTTCGCGCTCGATCGCAAAGGCCTGGGTCTCGAATTAGCTGCGACGGTTTATGAACCGATGAGCGGACGCGTGCTTGAAGTGCGCACGACGGAGCCGGGCCTGCAATTCTACAGCGGCAATTTTCTCGACGGCGGCCTCGTCGGAAAATCCGGCAAGCCGTACGTCTATCGGAGCGCCATCGTGCTGGAAACGCAGCATTACCCCGACTCCATCAACCAGCCGAAATTCCCGTCGATCGTGTTGCGCCCGGGCGAGACCTACCAATCGAGCACCGTCTTCCGCTTCTCGACGCGTTAAAAAACGCGGCCGCCACCACGATGTCGAGCAAATGGGGCGGGGCGGTTACCCCCAACCGCTCGCGCTCTGAAACCCTACGAAGCGATTAATTCTTTTCGATCAGACTGGAAAATTCGGCCCACTACTTCAGCCAACTTCTCCGCCGTGTATGGTTTGGCCAGGATTTCACTCACTCCGGCCGCCGCGATCCGTTCCGGGGTGAGCGCCATACTGTAGCCACTCGTGAGCACCACGGGAAGATCAGCCTGTAACTCATGGACTCGCGTGGCGAACTCAAGGCCGGACAGACCCGGCATCGTCTGGTCCGTGATTACTAATTGAAAGGCATGCGGCTCGCGTTCCAATCGGGCCAGCGCCTCCATCACCCGGTTTTCACTTTTTGCAATGTAGCCGAGCTGGCAGAGCGTGCGTTCACCGAGGCGGGCGAGCGACTCTTCATCATCCACAAAGAGTATGCGCTCACCGTGCCCGCGGGGAATCTCCTGGGCTTTGTTCTCTCTCTCCACAGGCGCAGTACCGGCGGTCGGAAGATAAATTTCGAAGGTTGTTCCATGCGCGATTTCACTCGTTAGCCGGATGGCGCCATGATGACTGCAAACGATGCCGTGTACGACCGAGAGCCCCAGCCCAGTGCCCTCGCCCAGTTCCTTGGTGGTGAAAAATGGTTCAAAGATTCGCTCTTGGGTGGCAGCGTCCATTCCGCATCCCGTGTCTCCCACGGTTAGCTTAACATAGGGTCCGGGCGTGATGCCGGGTAATTTTCGGGCGAGGGCTTCATCTACCTTGCATGCTTCCAGTCGGATACTCACCTGCCCAGGGTAGCCCCGCATGGCATAGCCGGCGTTAGTGATGAGGTTCATTACCACTTGGTGTAATTGGGTGGCGTTCCCTTGCACCGCAGCCAGGTCATGCGCCAAAAATACCTCGAACTTGATCGAGCTGGGAATCGCCGCACGCAATAGTTTGATCGCCTCGGCTACGACGTAGCTCAGTTGCATCGGTGCCAGTTCCTGACTGCTGGTGCGGCTGAAGGCTAGAATCTGCTGCACCAATTCAGCCGCGCGGCAGGAAGCGCGACTGATTTCATCAAGGTAATCGGTCACCTCTTTGTTGCCGATTGCAGCTTGGCGGGCGAGGGCGTTGAAACCGACTATGCCGCAGAGTATGTTGTTGAAATCGTGGGCGATCCCGCCGGCCAATGTGCCAATGGCCTCCAAGCGTTGGGCGCGCCGAAATTTTTCCTCCATTTGCCGGCTTTCCGTAATGTCGACGGCATAGCAGTGGACGGAAAGATTGGTTAGCACCGGAAAAAACGACCAGGAAATGGTTTGATCGCTTACCTGTATTTCCTGGCGAAGCAGTGATTTGGCGGTCGCCAGACATTCGTGGATAGTGGCGGAAGTGTTGGGTGGCAGGATCTGTCCGGCCTGTTCTCGATTGAGTCGGCGAACCATTTCATCGGTGGCGGCGTTGCAGTAATTAATTTCTCCGGTCGCGGACAGCTCGAGCACCGGGTTGGGGTTGAACTGCGCAAAGGCCGCTTGGCGTCGTATTTCAATTTCTGAATTCTTCCGCCCCGTGATGTCACGGACATTGCATTGGATCATTTTGACGTTGCCGGCCTGATATACATTGCTGGCAAATTCCACGGCGATCTTGTGTCCGTCTTTGGTTTTTAACGATAAGTTTTCATAGCGACTATATCCCTCCAATTGCATCAGTTCGAATTTGGCCTTGTTGGCCACGATGTCCTTGAAAGATCCCAGTTCCCAAATGGGTGTTCCGACCAACTCCCGGTGGGAATACCCCAATAGCTCGATCAAAAATTGGTTCACATCGCTAATGCGTCCTGTGTCGGCTTACAGGATCAGAATGCCATCTTTTGCTGCTTCGAATAAGCGCCGATAAGTAAGTTCCGAAGCGAGTATTGCCTGCTCGCTTCTCGTCTCGGCCAGTTCCATTCGAGTTTCAGCCTGCTCCGTCCGCGTCTTTGCTTGTTCGGTCCGCGTTTCGGCCTGCTCTGTCCGCATCTCTGCCTGTTCGGTGCGGGTTACCGCTTGTTCGGTCCGCGTAATGGCTTGTTCCGTTCGTGCCTCCGCTAGCTCGGTTCGTGCCTCGGCCTGTTCGGTTCTTGCCTCCGCTTGTTCGATGCGCGGGTCAGGAGGGGAGTCGGCGACAGATACGGTGGTTGAGGTATTCATATTTATTTATTGTTGCCAACGTTAGTCCGTGGATGAGCTCGCCTAAAAACGCAGGGAAGGGGTGTCGCCGGTCTTGGGGGAAATGTCTGCGCAAACGAGGGGGAATGATTCTTTCTCTGGGGTTGAACTTCTCTAATCGAATCGCGCGGGGTTACACTGCGCAGTCTATGCTTTTGCGATACCAACGTAATGGGGTGTTCACCCGCTGGTGATCGATTCCGTATTCGTGTTCCCGTTACGGCCTTAGTTTTTCATCGAAAAATGACTCGCTCGCGTCAATCGAACGCGATGAGGTGGCGCGATCCAAATCGAGTGAACTAAAGACGTCAGGCCTCGACTTTGAACAAATTGGTCTATGGCCGACTCATAGCAGTCAAGAGTCGTGACATGAGGTTTTCGAACTAATTTAGCAGACGTACGGCATACTTCGGTCGAAGACGTACCCATTAATCATGGAGTTGAGCTGACTCTGACAGATCGTTTTGGTCGGATCGGATGTGATTGACGCGCAGGCGGCTCGTGCGAGGTAGAGGCGATTGCCACCTGTCGTGCCAAAGATTTCGCGGAGGCGAATCAACTTTTCTCGGCGAACAGTGTGCTTGTGTCGATGGGAGACGAATCAAGTTGAGAAGTTTCAAACTGCTTGGTCATTTGTAACGTTGTGATGCCCCTTTGGCTCTTTCCAGAAAAACTGAATCTTGAGGTGTGAAAAACAGCGGTAGGGTCTTCGCCGGTCGATTATTCCTCATGACATGTTCTCAATTCGCTTTTAATTTTTCCGCTTTCAACTCGTTGAATGTCTTCGAGAACTCTTTGATTTCGTCGGGCGTAAAGTGCTTCGGGGCGACAATCGAGCTACTGTCCAAATCTAAACTCGGGTTATTTTCCAGCATCGGATTGATCGACGGGAGAATTTTTTTTAGGTCGTCTCCTTTCACGTCCGGTAGCGTTCGTTCTACCTTGAACTCCTTGAGGAAATCATCGGTTTCTCTGTGGATCCATCCTCCTCCCTTTGGTTTCGGGGTTGATATTGAACGCCAGCCAGTGGAGGACTTTGTTATGGCGAATAGGGTTGGAAATTGACCTGCATTTGCGTCTCGAAGGGCGCTGAAATAGTCATCGTATTTCTTAATTTTTGTTTTGTCATAGATTTCTTTTTCGATCTCCCAGAAATTCGCACTGATAATCGCCACTGCATGCACCTCATTATTCGCTGCTCGTTTGTCGGCTAAAATCATTAGCACGTCACAGGAGTTGATTAAACTTTCTTGTGAATTTTGCCGCGATGGGGGCGTCTCGCCTCCGATTGCTACCGCTACAAGCAACGAGAATATCATCACGCTTCTGGAAAGTGTTTTTTTCATCGGGATGGAAGTGGGGGGCGTATCAGTTTGGTTTGCTCAATTGGCTTCATTTCGGCTGGCGTAGAGGGATTTTCTTCAACGTAATCTGGAAACGTGTCTTTGCTGGCGGTTGTTTGCATGATGAGAAGCATCCCGAAAAGCATTGCGACCATCCCGGGCGCAGCCGTTTCCAGATTGGCTTTCACGCCCGCGTTTTCGATTCCAACCTTGGTCTGTTGCTGCGACGTGAATAGAAGTATCGATGAGCCAATGAACATCAGGAAGAAGCCGGAAAACAAGGCGACTGACCTTTTCAGGACACTTAGAAACAGGTGGCTGACGTGAATGTGGTAATAGGCGTTGTAACCTTCACCGTGCGGAAAGGCGTTCGCCTTAAACCATTCGATGTTCGCCACCAAAAACCATCCGATACAAATTACAGCGGCCATTGATGCGGTGCTGACAAGGTAGAAAGCAAATGTGGTCCAACGTGCATGCATGGATAATTGAGTGGATTTGTGACGGCCAACTGGAGAGCCCATTTTGTGAGTACAGGATCTTCGGTCGTGGAAATTTTAGCGGAGATTTAAAATGAAAATTCAGTGCCGGCTAATGGAGTTGCCTAATGGGGATGAGGCTGGTGTGAGTAACAATCCTCGTCCATGACGCTGATTACCGGAATTCCCGTAGTCAGCATTAGCCGTACTCAGTGAAAAGTGTGCTTGTGTCGATCGGTGTGGAATGATGCGGCGATGTTTAAAACTCTTTTCCAGAACGGAGATTCGTTGTTTTTTATATTCCTAGGCAGTTCGGATTACGTGACGAATTTAGCATAAACATTGGGCTGACCCCTTTCCGACACGTTTGTGACGGTGACATCCTATGAGAGGACGATCTTGCAGGCCGGTACTCCTTTCGTAGGATCGGTGGTCTCTTTTACGCCGGCGTCGGTTCTCACAACTCGGACTTTGATCGCGTCGGTTACTTTCCAGCCACTGGCTTTGTCGGTTTCGATCTGGGCCATAGTCGATACGTTTAATTCGGTCGTGCTGTCGGATAAGAGGAAATAGCGGAACATGGTTGATGTGGGTTAGGGGAGGGAGAGTGCTTTAGCCAAATTATTCATCATGGTGAGGCGGTCCGGATTATCCCCGGCGATAATGTATTTATTCAGCGCCGCGCGCTGCTTGGTCGCATCGCTCACGTCCTCGGCAGCCGGGATTAGTCCGGCTTTCTTCGCTTCGTCGACTACGGTCGGCAGTTGGGGGTCAGGGAGCGTGCCGGCATGGATGAGGATCTTGGCGCGCAAGTCAGCTTCGGTTTTTCTGGCGCCATCGATGGCCACGACAAGTTGTTTTGTTTCGGCGGAAGCAGCCGCAGCGGCGGTCTGAGGTGCGGCGTCCGCAGCTTTTTCGCCGGTGTTGATTAGAGCGCCACCAGCATAGGCGAGGGTGCGCGCCGCCAATCCAGTCGCGAAATATTGCGCAATACCGATCTCGGCTTTTCCGGCGGTCTCGGCTTTCCCTGTTGCCCCAAAGGAAGCCAACACCGAGTAGGTGTCATTCTTCGCCGGGTTTGCTCCATCGGTGCCGATATATTTGCCTTCTGAAAGGGTGATGGGATTCGACGGATTCAGTTTGCTGTCCTGGCCATTTACGTACAGTGGCATCAAGACAAGCTCTTGCCGTCTGTAGCCGATATTTACGCCGGGATTCGATGTGGCGTCAGACGACAATGCTACTCCGAATTGCGTATTGGTTCCGAAGACGAGCATGTCCGTGTGCTTCGGTGTCTGGCAGCCGGAGAAGGCCGCTGCGGTGAATAATACTAGGAGCGTTGATCCTTTATGATGAGACATAATCCGTTTTGGTTGAGTTTCTGCAAAAGTGCCTCGAGCCGGGCTGTGTCAGCGTCGCTGCGCAAGACGATCACGGCCGAATTCGAGTCCGGTTTTACGGCGACTTGAAATTCCTTAAAGTAGCCGAGCTGGAAATAGTGGGAGATCGCGACTCCGATCCCGGTGATTTCGATCGCGCGTGCGTTGGCTCCCGTCAGCTCGGCCTTTGGCACACGAAGACGTGCATAGCCGATGACGTAGTAGTCGCGCATCTCCGAGCCTCGGTCCACGATGATCGCGCAGCCGGAGAGAAGTGTCGCGGCAACGCAAGAGAGCAGAGTGCAATAAACGCGGGACGGCCTCATGAAAATTGGTCTGGAAGCGGGGACTTAAAAAAGAGTGGCGAATTCACACTTAGCCAGAGGACGATTGGTTCCGAAGGGAATCATCTGAGTTGAAGCGAAACCCCCGACGGCGATTTAGGGATGAGCGATCGAATCGGGTCGGCGCACCAATTTCAATTCTCGTGACTACCGGAATTCCGGTAGTCGTTTTTGGCGTCTCGAAATCTGCCGGTCAGCCGGACGGGGTCTCGCTTTGTGGTTTTTGGTGTATTCCCAACCCCCAATTTACTTTGGCGTGTTTCGCGGGCAGGATTACTCGGTTATCTTCTAACAGTCCCTCATCGCGGTGGCTTGGAATCTTGAGCTGCAGTCAACTGACGCACTTTTTCGAAGAGGTGGAGAAAATTGGCGGTGGGGCTTTTCTCTTCGGTCACACCGGAGCTTTTTGCCTGGCGGACGGATTGAGCGAACTCGGCGGATTTCCCCCAGTTGGTCGACATCACCCCAAGCAATCTTGGCCCCATCGCATTGTCCCGATTGGTGCGCCTTAAATTGAAAATCTGCTCGGCCTCTTCGACGGCGACGTGGGGTTGGTTGTAGGAACAAATGATGACCTCAAATCCTTTTACCGCGAAGTAACCGGGCGTGGGCGGCGCGGAATCATAGTGCCAATCGCAAATCACGATGTCCCTTGGCACAAGGTCGATGGCCCTGCTGGTTTGGTTTTTGCTGCCTTCCCATTTGCCCAGCCCGGTGACCTCCCCATCGATGAAACGATCACCCCACATCCACAGGCGGGCCTTCTTGGTCGCGAGAAAATCCCGGAGTGTCCGGACTTCCTGCGCGAATAATTCCGCTTTGTCCTTGCCGCGACACCGAGGACACGTTGCTTCGCCAATCAGAAAAACTTCGTCCATGCCCACGTGAACCGCATCTGTTTCAAACACGTCGGTGATTTCGCCGAGCAGGTCGAATATCACGCGGTGAACATCCGGATGATTCGGGCAATAGCTCCGGCAATAAAGGCCTTCGTTTTCCGGATAAAGCCCGGCGGTCTCGTCGAACTCCGGATAAACCGTGAGGAGTTGATGATTGGTTTTGGCCCACGACTGGTGGCCGAGGCAATTGACCAGCGGGATTAATTTGATGCCGGCGTCGCGGCAGACGGTGACCAGCGACTTGATTTGAGCGTGAGTGTAAGCGTTTTTGGCCACGAGCTCCGGATGGGTTTTGTATTCATAACCGTAATCGATTTGAAAGATCAGGTGGTTGACGCCTTCCCGCGGCAAATCGTGGCGGACAAAATCCAGAAATGGCTCAAGCCCGGAAGGAGGTAATCCGTACAGCATGAGCGCGCGGACGGGCAGCTCGGTGGAGCTGGCTTTCAGGCCGGGAGCGGGTGTGTCGGCGTATCCGGCTGCCAGCACGAATCCAAATAAAACAAAAGCGGAGATGATCTTCATGAGAGGGAGGGCGAGGGAGTATAATCTAAATTCCTCAGTCGGTTAACCGCTAATTTTCGCTACTCGGCGCTAATCCAGTCAATAGTCGGTTTTCGTTTTTTGATTTCTCGTTCATCGATTTGGTGAACCATGCTAAGGTTCAGTTCTTTTTGGGTTTCTCGATTAGCGTCAATTAGCGGGATTAGCGGTTTCTCATCTGGGTTTTCGAGGTTTAATGGCCGGAGCGGGCCTTGCCCTTTAAGTCGGTCGCCGGTGCGAACGATCAGTCCTGTGAGCCGCACCACCAAGAGAGCCATGACGAGACAACGGTCTTGTCATGAGTCACGCGGTGATTCCCTCCAGTCGTCGCAGGCGGCGAAGTCAGGCGATCGTCGCGCCGATGCCCTGATTGAGGCCTGTATCCAGAAAAAAATGCCTGGCTATGAACTCGCGCTCGAGTTCCGAAACGAAAATCAATCGTCCACGCCTTAGGTTTTTCCTGCGTGGGATTATTCGCTGTGGATGTAATATCCCGGAGCTTGTCGTGGACCGTGAGTAGAGTCGAACGGCTTCGGCTTGGTTGGGCGTGGGCGGGGTGCCTTTGCCGGGCCGCACCGGTTCTGGTGCTTGGATTATCGCCTTCATTCGGTTTTGGCCCCTTTCGGAGTTTCCGCCTGATCAGCGAGGAAAGCGTGAGGCGAAGTGGAGCGCGTCGCGAAAATCCGTG
>JANYFP010000445.1 GCA_025362555.1 Verrucomicrobiota bacterium | reverse complement strand
GTCGAAGTGTTGATTGAGGAGTTTGGTCGAACTGAAAAGGATGGAACCGAGGTAGCGGATTTCCCCGCCGACGCGCTGCACGGCGAGAATATCATCACCAATGTTATTGGTGAGATCGGTCGCGGGATCGGCATATTCGCGTCCCTTGCAGTAAAAGTTTGCCCGAACGCACTCGATGGCCTCGACCGCAGCAGGGAAGGGCATTACGACCACATAGTCGACGCAGGCGAGTGCGGCGAGCCAGCGGGAGCGCAGTTGGTCGTTGAAGTATGGCCGGCCTGGCCCCTTGTTGACGAATTTCTCTCCTGTGATTGTGACCACCAGGATATTTCCGAGAGCCTTTGCTTCTTCGAAATGGACAATATGTCCAGGGTGGATCAGGTCGAAGGTACCGTGGCAATGGACGATGATTTTTTTCTGATCACGGAGGCCGGTAAAGAAATCGCTGGCTTCATCGTAGGCTATGATTTTTTCCCGTACCCGGACGGTGGTGGGAGTGTGATGACGGGTGGGAATACGACGCACAACTCGAGGAGGAGATTTGGTTTTGAGCAGGGGCATGGTGGATCCTCAGGGCTTGTGAATGTAGTCGATCGGTTGACGGCGGATTTCTTCCAGGTGGGATTCGACCCACGCGATAGTTGCACGCACGCCGTCCTCCAGGGCGACAGTGTCCTGCCAATTGAGCGTTTGACGGGCTTTGGCGCTGTCCAAGGTGTAAGCGGCGTCTTTGCCCGGCCGATCATCGGTGATCTGCGCGACGGCGGTGAAGTCGGTGTTCATCAGTCGGCAAATCATTTCAACCAGTGCGCGGATTGAGATGAAGCGGGCGGTCGAAAGATGGTAGCATTCTCCGGCGGAGGCCTGCCGGGCGATCGCGAGGGTTGCGGCAGCCACATCATCGATGTGTATGAATGAGCGTACGGAGTGGCCTCCCCCGTGAAGTTGCAATTTCTGGCCGAGTTTTATCGAGAGGATCGTGCGCGGGATGATCCGATAGAGCTGCTGCCCGGGACCGTACACATTGGCCGAACGCGTCCAGGTGACGGGGAATTGATACTGGTTGAAGAAAGTCCGCAGATGAAGATCGCAGGCCGCGCGCGAGGCGGCATAGGGGGTACTGGGATTGAATGGCGCGCTTTCGTCGATCACGCCACTGGTACTGCCATAGACCTCCGGGGTGCTGACGTGCACATATTTTTGGAGCCAACTGTCGGTGCGAAGGCGGTTATGAAAAAGCACGTTGGCGACAACGTTGGTCTGATACCAATGCTCGGGTTGCACCCAACTCTGAGCGACCATGCCTTGGGCGGCGAAATTCACCACCCACGCGGGTTGGAAATTATTCAGCGCGGTCATCAAACCATCGAGATCGTGATTCAGATCCGCGCGGACAAAGTGGAATCGTGCCTGCTGTGCTGCGGGCAGCCAGCGATAAGGCAGAAAGCAATCCGCTGGCTCAACCGAGCGACTGGTGCCTAAAACTTCTAAGCCTTGCGTAAGACAGTAGCGCGCAAAACTTGCGCCGGAAAATGAGTTGCTGCCAATGACTGCGATGCGTGCGCCCATGGGATTGCTGGTTTACCGGCCACAGAGCGACAAATGTCTCGTGACCATATGGCCGATCATCATTTGGAGGTCTTCGGCAACCTGCATGTCGTGGACGGGAAAATAAATCGGATGATCCGTGAGCGCCAAGGCGCGTCCTCCGGAGAAGCCTAGGATTGCGAAACTCGTCATGCCGATTTCGCGGGCCTGAGCGAGGGCGCGGAGGATGTTGGGAGAATTTCCGCTCCCCGAAAATACGATCAGCACGTCCTCGAGCTGGGCGAGCACGGCGAGTTGTTGGGCGAAAATATTTTCGTACGCGATATCGTTGGCGAGGCACGTGAGCACGGCGGCGTTTGCCGGCAGGGCATTGACGCGCAGACCGCGACCGGTCGCTTTGTCCACGCCGTAGAGTAAATCATTGGCGAGGTGGATTGCGTTGGCCGCACTTCCGCCATTTCCGCAGAGAAAGACCTGGCGATTTTCCCGCCAACACAGTTGGAGGGTTTCGATGAGCGTGTTGAAATCGCTCCAGTCATGCTCCTGCCAGGCCGACTCGAGCGTTCTCCAATAATTTGAGACAATTACTGGAATTGCGGGTGTTTCGGCTGAAATAGATTTTGCCGCAGAGCTGGATGCAGAGGAAGGCATATCCCTCGATTAGCAATGGCCGAGCCAGTGCGGATTGTAGGTGTGTAACTAATTTATCGATAGATAAAAGTGATTGTATTTATTTAGTGAATCACCCCGGAAGAGCGGAGGCTGGGCTGTGCTTGGGGTCGCCAGGAAAATTTTGCCCGGACCGCGGTATGTTTTGGATTTTGGCGAGTCGCTGCTCAGGGCGAGCTACCGGAATACGATAACAATAGTCCGCTGAGTAAACATCCCCGGAGCAAGCTCCGGGGCATTTGGTCAAACGAGTATTACTCTGTTAGTTTGACGTGGGCTAGGTGCCCTCACCCCGCCCACACCCAACCAAGCTGGAGCAAGCTCCGGGGTATTAGACCCACAGAGAATAATTTTTGCAGCGCCCCATTTATTTTAACTGATGGGCGATGAATGCGCGTGAACCGGTAGGAGAGCGGCGAGTGAATGCATCGTTGTTTAGATCCGATGTATTCCCGTTTGCGGTATTCGCTATTGCTCCAGTTGGATGCGTCGATTCATTCTTTTCATCGGTGCTTCCGGTAAACCATTCTCGCCATCATACTCGTTATTTCTGTCACACTATGCCTCGGTATTGCGTGGCGGTATAAATATTTGCCGAGGATTGAAGTGCCAGAGCCACAATCCAAGGTAGCCCAACTGTCCTCCCGCTCAATCGCTTTTTAGCCGTGTCAAAAAACGCCCTACGCTCTGATCGTTCCGCTGCGGCGGGCGGTAATGCAAAACCCAAGGACAGTCTGGCTGCGGCACGCGCGAACGAACTGCAAAAAGCGATCGCGCATCATCAGGGCGGACGATTGAACGAGGCCGAAATTGGCTATCGGAAGTTCATTGAAGCAGATCCGACCTCGGCGGCGGTCTTTCGTTTGTTGGGTCTGGCCGTGATGGGTCGGGGCGATCTGGCTCAGGCGATTGTTTTATTTGAGGAGGCGATCCGACTGACCCCGACGTTCGTCGAAGCCCACCTCGGTCTCGGCAATGCGCATGCCGCGCAAGGGAAACTGCCGGAGGCGGAGGCGGATTATGGGAGGGTACTGGCGCTCGATCCGAAGCACCTCGAGGCCCTGAACAATCTGGGAAATTGTCTGCAGGCGAGGCGTCGTTTTGATGAGGCCGAGTCGGTTTTCCGCCGGGCCATTGCCATCAATCCCAAACTGGCGGAGCTGAACAACAATCTCGGTAACGCATTGCAGGCCGCAAAAAAACCGGACGAGGCGATTGCCGCTTTCCGCGAGGCCATTGCGTTGAAGCCGGATTTCCCGCAGGCGCACAGTAATCTTGGCAACATGCTCAAGGCGGAGAATCAACTGTCGGAGGCGGTGGAATCCTATCGGCGCGCACTGGCGCTGAATCCGAACTATATTGATGCGCTTAATAATTTAGCCAACGCACTCCACGCTCAGGGGCTTAGCTCCGAGGCAATCACGACCTATCGGCGCAGCCAGGAATTGCAGCCCGCCCAGGGTGACGCGTATTTCTACGAATCCCTGGTTCATCTGGCGCGCGGTGATTTATTGGAAGGATTTGCCGAATATGAATATCGTTGGATCAGTATTCTGAGGCACGCGCGACGCACGTTTGCCCAGCCGATCTGGCTGGGTGAGTCGGACCTTAGAGGCCGGACAATTCTCCTCCACGCGGAGCAAGGGCTCGGCGACACCCTGCAATTTGTCCGCTACGCTTCACTGGCAGCCGAACGTGGCGCGATTGTTTTGCTTGAGGTGCAACCTGCCCTGAAGTCGCTTTTGACCGGCTTCCCCGGAGTGCAGTCGATATTTGCCCGGGGTGATCCGCTGCCGGCTTTTGATTTGCATTGTCCGTTGCTCAGTCTGCCTCACGCCTTTCGAACGACGCTGGAAACAATTCCTTTGCCCGGACCCAGCCTTCATGTGCCCGCCGACCGAGCGGCTCATTGGCAGCACCGGCTTCCGCCGGGTCCGTCGTTGCGCATCGGATTAATGTGGACAGGAAATCTCCATCATGTGAACGATCGCAACCGTTCGGTTTCGCTGGAGGTCCTGCGGCCACTTTTGGGGCAGGGTGGGGTTGAGTTTTACAGTCTGCATAAAGACTATCGCTCAGCGGATGAGCGTCGGTTGGCGACGTCGTTGGGGATCGTTGATTGGGCGGAGGAAATCTCTGACTTTGAAAACACTGCGGCCCTGATCTCCCGGTTGGATTTGGTGATTTCCGTCGATACTTCAATGGCCCATCTGGCCGGTGCCTTGGGCCGTCCGGTCTGGCTTTTGTTGCCGCTTTGCCCGGATTGGCGCTGGTTGCTGCAACGGCCTGACAGTCCCTGGTATCCTGGCATGCGGCTGTTCCGGCAGGAGCGGGCGGGCGATTGGACTCAACCGATTGAGGCGGTGGGCGCGGCCTTGGCTGGTTTGACGAAGACGTGAAGACCGGCATGTCATCGAAAACTTTATTCTACGGGGGGCGTCCGGGCGGGACGCACGGTTGGGGGGTATGCAATCGATACTTGATCGACGAGTTGTCGAAGCTCACTTCGCTTACGCCGTTGACGGAAACCCATTCGCTGTGGAATTCGCCAGCCCTGCCCGGCGATTTGTTTACGCCGTTGGGTAATCACGAATTTTCGCCGGTCACGCCGGCGCGGGGTGAGCGTAATTTTGCCTATACTTTCTTCGAGGCGGAGCCCAACCGGCGATCCATCGAGAGCGCCAAGCGCTTCGAAGTCGTGTTCGCCGGATCGACCTGGTGCATGGACCGAATGAACGCTCACGGCATCCGCAACGGTGCGGTATTGGTGCAGGGGGTCGATGGCCAGGTGTTCAGCCCGAAACCCCGAACGAGGACGGATGGACGGTTTCAGATTTTTTCCGGGGGAAAATTCGAGCTGCGCAAAGGACAGGATCTCGTCCTGCGCGCTTTCAAAATTCTTCAGGATAAATATCCGGACATGGTCCTGGTCACCGCGTGGTATAACCATTGGCCGCAGTTAATGTCCCTGGTGGCGCGAGCGCCGGGCATGCGTTTTGAGCTGATCAACGGTTCCTGGGTTGAGCAGATGGAGCACGTCTATCGGCTTAACGGGATTGATCCGAGTCGTGTTATGACGGTTCCACTGGCCTCGCAGGCGCAAATGGCGGAGATCTATCGGGAGAGCGATGTTGGCTTGTTTCCGAATCGCTGTGAGGGCGGGACGAATCTGGTTTTGATGGAATACCTGGCGTGTGGTCGGCCCGCAGTGGTGAGCGCCGGGACGGGACACCTCGACGTGGTGCACGAGGGAAATTCATTTTTGCTCCGCCAGTTGCGAGAGTTGAATATCGGGGGCCCCGACAACGAAGTGGCGGCGCGATGGATTGAGCCGACCGTGGAGGAGATCATTGCGCAAATCGAGTTCGCCTATCACAATCGGTCTGTGGCAGAGGCATTGGGGCGCCAAGCGGCAGCGGACATGAAGCTGTGGACTTGGGAGCGGGCCGCGCGGACCATTCTCGGACATATTGGGTAGGTGAACAGTCTGAATTGGCTGCGTCCGCAGCTCCCGGCGATCGTGGTGTGATGCGCACGGCATAACTATTGGTTTCCGATCGTATTTGTTTCGGCATTCTGTCGGACGGCTGAAGCGGATCGGGTCCCTGAGACTGAAAGCGCTGCTTCCCGGGGAGATATACCTGTGTGCTCTGAACAAGTTTTTTTGCTTTTAGTTTTTCGGTCGGGATTTCGCTTCAGCCGTCATCCTAGAAAACTCAGATAAGAAACCGCTAATCTACGCTCATTGACGCTAATCAAGAATTTTTTTTTAAACTGGACCCCAAAGTGGTTCACCTAATCGGTGAACAAAACTCCCTGAACGAAAGCCAAGTGTGGCCTGCTGCATTAGCGCCGATTAGCGAAAATTAGCGGTTAACTGACTGCGGAATTTAGCGTTATTGTCGCGTAGGCCGTCTCAAGCTCTCGCGTGAATCGTTGGCTATCGCAGACGGGGCTACAGCGCAAACGGTCGCGCAATTCGCTCCGCAATTTCGCCAGACGCGACAGGTCGCCGGCAGCGGTGATGGCTAGTTCCAAATAATCATCCGGCGACGATGCGATCCACTCGGTCAGGCCGGCGTGGGTGAGCAAGCTGGCACCGACCCGCGCGGCGTGCACGCGGCCTGCGAGAGTGATGACCGGGACGCCCATCCAGAGTGCCTCGCACGTCGTGGTCGTGCCGTTGTAGGGAAATGGGTCGAGGGCAAGGTCGACCCGGTGATAAAGTTTCAAATGCTCCGTGACGGATAGTTCTTCGCCATTGAGGATCACCCGTTCGGGTACGACTCCGGCGTCTGCAAAGGCCAAGCGCACCCGGTTCGCCACCGTTGGATCGCCCAGTCCGCGAGATTTGAGGAACAGTTGCGCTTGGGGTAGTTCGCGGAGTAAGCGGGCCCAGAGCGCGATGACTTCAGGGGTGATCTTGGCAAAATTATTAAAGCAGCCGAACGTGACGGTTCCAGGAGTGCTCGCCGGCAGCGGACTTACCTCTGGGGCGCTGGCGTCTGGTTCGTAGCAGGAGAAAGTCGACGGTAGTCGAAACAGTTTCTCCGCGTAAAAAGCATCATTCTCGCCGGGCGGATTGCTTATCGCGTCGGTGAGGCGGAAGTCGATGGCATCGAGACCCGTGGTGTTGGGATAGCCGAGCCACGTGGCTTGCACGCGTGTGGGGCGCCGGGCGAAAAGGAGCAACCGGTTGCCCGCAGTGTGGCCGGCGAGATCGATGAGGAGGTCGATCCCGTCCGCACGCACGAGTGCCGCAGCGGCTTCATCGCTCAGACGCGCGATATCGCGCCAGTGTTCCGCGAAGCCGCGGAGACGATCAGTCACTCGATCAGGTTTGGCGACAGTGGAATAACAGAAAATTTCCACGCGGTTTCGATCGTGGGCCGCGAGGACTGGGGCGATAAAATAGGCGACCGCATGATGCGCAAAGTCAGGCGATACGTAGCCAATCCGGAGACGGCGGCCGGGAGGGAGCGTGATCGCGTCCGCGCTCGTAGAATCGATTAAATGCGGAGTCGGAACAAG
>JANYFP010000420.1 GCA_025362555.1 Verrucomicrobiota bacterium | reverse complement strand
AAACGAATGAAGATCCTCGGGGCAAGCCCCGAGGCATTTGCAGCAAATCCAACTTGCGGATTTTGTGGGTGGGGTGGCGTCACCCCGCTGATTTCAGGTTTCGCCGCGCGTGCCTCGCGGGGTGAGGGCACCGTTGTTTGCTTGCTGCAAACCCGGTATTTGTCCGGGCCGGTCGCCCGGCAAACAGACCCCGCCCACAATTAAATCAATCTGGGAAGCGCGTTACTGAGTCGCTCTCCTTCACACCTCAATCATCGCCTTCAATACCGCTGCGTTGCCGGCGATGTCGCGGGGGAAAACTTCCGGAGTTTCCGCGAGCTTGAAGCGGTGTGTGATCCATGGCCGCGTGTCGATCCGACCGGCTTCGACCAGCGCAATGATGTCACGGAACGTTCCGGGCAGGGAGTTTCGGCTCCCGCAAATGGTCAGCTCTCGCCGGTGAAAATTGGGATCGTTAAAAGCGAGTTCCCCTTGAAACAGGCCGACGAAAACTATGCGTCCGCCGTGTGCGGTTAAGTCAAAGGTTCCGGCCATGGACTTCGGATTTCCCGTGGCGTCGATCACGATGGTCGGCAAGTCTCCGCCGCCAATCGCTTTGAGTTGCGCCGCCGCTTCCGGACCGGCGATGACGGTGTGTTTCACACTGAGTTGTTCACGGCAAAAGGTGAGTCGGGCTTCGCTGACATCCATCACAGCGACCGTCGCGCCGGTGACGAGAGCGAATTGGATGACGCTCAGTCCAATCGGGCCGGCGCCGATCACCACGATAAAATCATGCTTATTGGCTTCGGCGCGCTCGACGGCGTGAGCGCCGATCCCGAGGGTTTCGACGAGTGCAAGTTGCTCGAAATCGAGCGTGGCGGAGCGGTGAAGCTTACGCGCCGGCAGAGTCAATCGCGGCCTCATTCCGCCGTCGATGTGGACGCCCATCACCTTCAGGTCGGTGCAACAATTTGGCTTTCCGCGCCGGCAGGCAATACAGCGGCCGCAATTGAGGTAGGGCTCGACCGAGCAGCGATCACCGGCCTTGAGCCCGTGCGGTTCGCTGCCGGGGTCAATGACTTCAACCCCGAGTTCATGACCGAGAATACGTGGGTAATTGAAAAACGGCTGCTTGCCGGCGAACGCGTGAAGATCAGTTCCGCAGACCCCGATGCGGTGAACCCGAACGAGTGCCTCGCCGGGTGCTGGCCGTGGTTCGGGTGCGTCGGTTGCGGAAAATTTACCGGGTTGATCGAGCGTGATCTGGAGCATGATGGGGAAACGGTTAACCGCGAATACACTCTACTGGCTCACTAGTTTCAGAAGATTGCGTGGAGAAAATTGTGTAGGGCCGGTGCTTGCGCCGGCCTAGGGCAAGGCTGCCGCAAGCACCAACCCTACAGGGCGAATCATAACGAGTGCCCGTGCGAGTGAATGAGTAGTGCAACATTCAGGAAACGATTGGGTCGCGATTTTCCGGCCGACCGCGAGTGAAGTTGTGGTTGTGGATTGGTTTGAGCAGCTCAAGCACCTTGGCCATCAGCTCGAAGTCGATCGGTTCCTCGGCGTACGCGATGTTTTTGCGGATGTTGGCCGGGTTGGCGCTGCCGATGAGAGTCGTGGCGATGCCAGGATGCGCGACGCAGAATTGCACGGCGAGCTTCACGATATCGGCACCGACTGACTGGCAGTATTCCACCGCGCGGCGCGCGCCGGCGATCATGGCTGGCGGTGCGGGATGCCACGAGGGGACACCGCGTTCCGTGAGCAAGCCCATGCCGGTGGGCGACGCGTTGATCACTCCAACCCCTTTTTCTTTGCAGTAGGGCACGAGTGCAGTGAGCGAGTCGTCGTTCAATTCGTAGCGGCAAAACGAGAGGATGGTTTCAACGACGTCCGGCCCGACGCGGTCGAGGATTGCCGGGAAAATCTTAAGTGGCAAACCGGTGATGCCAATGTGGCCAATGCGACCGGCGGTGCGGAGGGCCACGAGCGCAGGCAGGGTTTCGTTGACGATCTGATCGAGATCGGCGAACTCGATGTCGTGACACTGGAGGAGGTCGATGTAATCGACGCCGAGGCGCGTGCAGCTTTCGTCGAGCGAACTCCGGACCCGCGCGGCGGAGAAATCGAATTGGCCCGTGCCATATTGCCCGATTTTGGTGGCGAGTGTGTAGCGGTTGCGCGCAATTCCCTTGAGGGCCTGGCCGAGGACGGTTTCCGCCTTCGTCGCTCCGTAATAGGGCGAAACGTCGATGAAGTTCATTCCGAGATCGAGTGCGACGTGGACCGTGCGGATTGCCTCGCGGTCATCGGTGGCGCGAAACGCTCCGCCGAGCGAGGAGCCGCCGAAACTGAGGACGGGAACTTGGAGGCCGGTGCGGCCGAGCGGGCGGTGGTGCATGGGAGCGGTTACGATAGCGCAAAATAAGCACGTGGAGAATAGCATTCTTTGCAAGAAGCATGCTCATCTTTGACTTTGTTAGATGAGGCAAAGATCGTCATGCCGTAGGCAAGGATTACTATTCTTCTCTCGCGTCATTCCCGCTATGGTAGCGGTGCTTCAATCAAGCATTGAAGCGGTCGGTTCGTCACCCCTCGAATCGATGGTCCAATTCGTCTCGTCTTCCTCTGATTTTAAACCCCTTCCCCTGATGTTTTCGAAATACGTTTTGTCTTCGGCGTTCGCGGCGCTGGGTTGCTGCACCATAAATTTGCCGGCTGCTGAAACTGCTCCGGCTGTGACTCGCGTCATCGCCCCCGGCCCTTTCGAGCCTTCGTGGGAATCATTCGAAAAAAATTACCAGTGTCCTGAATGGTTTCGCGACGCCAAGTTTGGCATCTGGGCGCACTGGACCGCGCAGTGTGTGCCCGAGCAGGGCGATTGGTATGCGCGCAGCATGTATCTGGAAGGTTCCAAACAGTACAAATACCACGTCGAACATTATGGTCACCCGTCGAAGTTCGGTTTCATGGAACTCGATAATTTATGGAAGGCCGAGAAGTGGGAACCGGAAAAATTGATGGACCTCTACGTGCGCGCCGGCGCGAAATACTTTGTCGCACTCGCCAATCACCACGATAATTTCGATGCCTACGATTCAAAGTACCACGCGTGGAATTCGGTTAACGTTGGCCCGAAAAAAGATATCGTCGGCACGTGGGCAAAAGTCGCCCGCGCCCGCGGGTTGCGCTTTGGCGTGACGAATCACGCCTCGCACGCGTGGCACTGGTTCCAACCGGCCTATGATCACGATCGCGAGGGTGCATTCGCCGGGGTGCCTTACGACGCCGCTACGCTCACCAAGGCCGATGGCAAGGGCAAGTGGTGGGAAGGCCTCGATCCGCAGGAACTCTATTGCGGTCTGCGCCTGCCGGTGCCGGCAAGTGTGACCGACACGAAGTCGGCGGGAGACTGGCACCATAAAGTTGATGGAAATTGGTGGGAGAAAACTCCGCCACTCGACAACGGTTATTCCGATAATTGGTTTCTGCGCGCGCAGGACTTGGTGGATAAATATCAGCCCGATCTCCTCTATTTCGATGACGATCGCATCCCCTTTGAGAAAACCGGCCTCGAATTAGTCACGCATTTCTACAACGCCAATGCCGCGCGCCACAACGGAAAGACTGAAGCCGTCTTCAATACAAAGCATCTTGAACTCAGCCAACGCACGGCGCTCGTTGAAGATATCGAGCGCGGTGTCGCGGCCGGTATTTTACCGGAGCCGTGGCAGACGGATACGTGCATCGGTGCGTGGCATTATGACCGCAGTTTGTTCGAGCAGCATAAATACAAAACCGCCGGACAAGTGGTGCGCATGCTGGTGGATATTGTGAGCAAGAATGGAAACTTGTTGCTTAATGTGCCCGTTCGCGGCGATGGCACGATCGACGAGGATGAAGTCACCGTGCTTCAGGGCCTCGCGCAATGGATGGAAATTAACGGCGAGGCGATTTTCGCGACGCGGCCGTGGAAGGTTTATGGTGAAGGCCCGTCGGTGACGGAGAAAGCTGAGGGTGGCACGTTCGGCGGAGCGAAGGATGTGCGGAGCAAGCCGTACACGGGCGAAGACATGCGATTCACCGTCAAAGGGAAAACGCTCTATGCGATCTTGCTGGGCTGGCCGGAAAATGGCGCAGTCACGATTCACTCGCTCGCGCAAAGCCGTGACGGCAAGCCGGCGCTGATCGATCACGCGATCACTTCGGTTTCACTGCTGGGCGCGAAGGAAAAACTTGTCTGGACCCAGGATGGCGCGGGCGTGCATGTCACGTTACCGACGACGAAGCCAGGGGCCGAAGCCTATTCCCTGCGCATCGAGATGTGATTCGGCGAGGCTGATTTTAATCGGTCACGAGCCGCTCGTCGTTTTTTTCCTTATGGGCGGGGTGCCTCATCCCGCAGGATGGCCCTGCGCGGTGAATGCTTTAAGGCATATTAAATAATAGTGTAGCCGACTATTGGTGTAGGGCCGCTGCTTGCGGCGGCCTCGCTGGATGGGGCTAGTGTCTGGGTTCGCACGTCTAGGCCGTCGCAAGCAACGGCCCTGCATCGAAACGCAGCGGCACTGGCTTTTGAAAACGCTCTCGTGGGCTGAGGCCACCCCGGCCACACTCAGGCCAACGTCGAAATTCTACCCGCGCGAACTGAGAAATGCGGTCGGCGATACTCCGTGGATGCGCTTGAAGGTGCGGGAAAATTGGAACGCATCAATGCGCAGTTCATCGGCCACTTCGCGCACCAGTCGCCCCGAAGTTTGCAGGCGCTCCGCCGCCCACTGCATTTGCAGACGCTGCAAATAGCGAAATGGGGTTTCGCTCTGGAAGCGTTGGAAAAGGCGGCAGAGGTACGCACTGTCCACGTGGCACGCTGTTGCCGCCTGCTCCAGGGTGTCGAGCGAAAGATAATGGCTATCGATGTGTTGGCGGCAGCGCTCGAACGTGGCCAGTGACCGCCGTTCCGAGGGGGAACCGGGTTGCGTGGAACGTACTAGCGCGAGTAGGAGGAGCTCTAGTTGCAGCTCGCACATCCGCGCGGTTGTGCGGTGGTGGCCGGCTCCGAGGCGAATCAGCGTCTCGAATGCGTGGCGCGCTTCAGCGGGCGTGGCCAGTTGGGTGCAGGTGCCGGGAACAAGGTTGCACTCGCGCAACAGGGCTCGACCGCGCTCGCCCGTGAAATCGACAAAATATTTGCTGAGAGGCGATCCGCTTGCAGGGCGGATGTGCTGGCTGATGCCGGGGCCATAGGTGAACACGCTGCCGGGTTCGAGGAGATGGCGGACACCATCAAGCACGAGCTCTCCCCGGCCAGCGGTGACAAATTCTACGGAGAGAAAAGGAAATGTTTTCCGGTCGATGGTGTAGTCGGGAGCACACTGCTCCCAACCACCGCACACGACGGTCAGCGCCCGGTTTGGTTTGGGCCGGAGGTTTTGATAGAAACGCCGCGCCGCCGTGACTTGTTGGGAAACAAAAGCGGGGGGAGTCGGAGATTTGCGCGGGATTTTCCCCATTAGAAAGAGTCCGTCACACGGTCACCTCGAGTACAAGAATCGATATGCCGGGCTCTTGAGCGGTTGCCGCCGCCGCCTGCCCTCGCTCTGTATAGAGTGTAAGCGCGATCGAGTCCGCGACTCACGGGTTCGGTGTCGTCCGCTCAATCCGTCAGTTTGTAGATCCGCGTGGCCGTTCCGCCCAGAATTTCCGCCCTTTCCGCCGCTGTGAGCGCGGCCGTGCATTCCTCGACAAAATTGTACCAGCGCGAATAACTGGCCGCCACCACACACACGGGCCAGTCGGAGCCAAACATCAGCCGACGCGGGCCGAACGCCTGGAGTACGACCTCAAAATACGGACGCAACAGCTCCGGCGTCCATTGCCCACCTGGCACCTCGGTGACGACCCCGGAGAACTTGCAGGAAACATTTTCTCGACGGGCGAGCTCGTGGATGTGCTGGCGCCATTCCGCCGGTGGCGCACCGTGCACGATCGGCTTCGCGATGTGATCGAGGACGAACTGCTGTGCGGGATGCCGATCAACGAAGGCGATGGCGGCAGGAAGTTGGCGCGCGAGAATCAGGACATCGTAAACAAGGTCGTGCGCCGTGACGGCCCGCAGGCCCGCGTCAAATGCGGCACCTTCGAGAAACGCCGGATCGGGTTCGCCTTGCACGACGTGGCGCACGCCTTTGAAACGGGGATTCTGCGCGAGGACCGAGAGAATATCCGTTACATCGGGTGCCACGAGCGGGACCCAACCCACGACCCCTTTGATCAGCGGGTTGGCGTGCGCGAGCTCGAGAAGCCAGTGGGTTTCTTCCAGGGATTGGCGGGCTTGAATCGCAACAGTGCCGGCGATACCGACGGCGTTGAGCAAAGGGGCAAGCGTGGCCGGTAAGAAGTCCGCGCGGATGGCGCGCATGGAATCATCGATCCAGTCATATTCTGCCGCCGAGTAGCGCCAGAAATGCTGGTGCGCATCGATCTTCATGCCGACTCAATAATGAGATTGGAGTAGGGGATCGTGCCGCCGGTGCGGATCAGACCGATGGCGTGCGGCACGCGTTTTTTGAATTCAAGGTGCGGTTCAAAAACCAGGGAATTTTTTTTGAAGCGGGCGGCGAGGGCGGCTTGCGTGGCCGCGTCGTTGTGGGTGTTGAATTCGGCGGCCGCGTAGGCGCGCCCGATCACAAAATTCGCCTTGATGGCGTCGAGCACCTGCAGGACGGTCGGCACATCGTCGACGAGGGAGATGTCCACGGTTTCAATCTGCGGCCAGAAGGGAAAGCCGCGATCGGCGATCACGAGAGTGTTGGTGTGGCGGATGCGTGCGAGCAACTGAAGCACCGCAGGGTTGAGCAAGCCGGACTTAATCATAAGTGACATCGAGCAAAATGGAGCCAGTCGGGAAGGCGATGGAATTTTGAGCCGGAGTTGTGGTGAAGTTTATAGATTGAATCTATGGGCCCCAGCCCCAAAAAGTTCTAAGAATTCCGCTGCTGGTTCGTTGTAAGTGGATCGCTGCGGTTTTTTGCCGCCGTTTTATCGCACCCCAAATTATAAGTTATGCTGGCCGACCTTCGCTTCGTATTCCGCACTCTGGCGCGCAACCGCAACTTCACTCTCGTTACGGTCCTGACGCTCGCGCTCGGGATCGGTTCGGCGGCATCGATCTTCAGCGTCGCGGATTGGATCCTGTTCCGGGCGAACAAATATCCGACGGATCTTTTCCTGATTGGCGGACAAACCAATCAGGAGCCCTTCATGCCGGTGCGCTTTGATTTCATGGCCCGTGGTTATGCGGAGCAGACCAATGTCATGTCCGAATACGCCAAAGCGGCGTACCTCACGGGCAATATCGTGATCGACGGCCAGCCGGTTGGCACCAGTTGGATTGGGGTCACGGCCAATGTGTTTCCCTTGTTGAATATCAAGCCGGCACTCGGTCGCGGGTTTTTGCCCGGTGAGGACGCGGCGGGTTCCGATCATGTGGTGGTGGTCAGCCACAGTTTCTGGCAGCGGCAATTGGGCGGAAAGAAAGAAGCGTTGGGCCGCCAGATTACCGTGGGCGATGCGATCTGTACCGTCGTGGGCGTGCTTCGCGAAGGTCAGTTGGTGCCGGCGTATTTCTACAACGATGTTTACCGTCCACTGGTCTATAAGGTTGATCCGGCCCAACCCTGGCTGCCCAGCCTTTTTCTTTTGGGCAAGCTGCGTCCTGGCTTTACGCGCGAACAAGCGACGGCGGCCCTCCTTGCCGTCAAGCCCGACGTTCCCACCATGATGCGGTCCTATCTCACCAATGACCATCCGGCGCTCTCCACGATGGCTGAGGTGAATAAATTATTTCGGGCGGAGATCTATTGGGTCATGCTTGGGGCGGTGGGATTTCTCTACGCGATCGCTTGCCTCAATGCTTCGAATCTCATGCTGGTGCGCATGCTCGGCCAACGCCGCGAACTCAGCATCCGGCTCGCGCTCGGCGGTGGACGCTGGCGCATTATCCGTCTGCTCGCGTTGGAAAGTGTGACGCTGGCCGTGCTGGCTTCGCTGGTCGGCTTGCTCGTGGCCAATTGGTTTTTCCCGCTGTTGTTGAATGTGGCGGGAACCTCGGCGTTCGCGCCGAGCTGGACGTCGTGGACACTCAACTGGCGCGTGGTCGGAGTGATGTCACTGCTCACGGTTACGACGAGTTTGTTCATCGTCGCCATTCCGGCGCTGCGCATTCTGCGCACGAACATATACTCGGGCTTGAAGGATGGCGGGGCCGCTTTGGGGGAAAGCCGTGCGCTCGGTCGGCTGCGTGGAAGTTTCGTGATTTTGCAGGCAGCATTTGCAGTCATTTTGCTGGCTGGCGCCGGTCTGATGATTCGCACTTTTCACCAGCTAAAGAACGTCGATCTCGGTTTCGATCCGACGGGCCGCGCCAAGGTGCAGATTGCTTTTCCGTTTGAGTATCCGGGTGGGAATGAGGTGCGCCTCGCCCGCCTGCGGGAAATCCAAGCCGAGCTGAAACGGATCCCGGGCGTGCGCGCCGTCGGATTTGGCACCGACCTGATGTTGCCGGGGTACTATTTCGCGACCAATGATCTGGAGGGGGTCGACGGCAAACCTTTCCGGGCCTCGATGGCGATGTTCAACATCGGATACCACGAGGCGTCCGGGTTGGTCTTGAAGCGGGGCCGCTGGCTCAACCAGCAAAATGGAAATGAAATTATGGTTAACGAAGCGCTCGCCCGGTTTCGTTGGCCCGGACAGGATCCGGTCGGACAGTTGTTGCGCTCGTCCGGAGTCAATGCCGGCACTCCCGTTGAGTGGAAAGGCTGGCTGGTGGTCGGAGTCGTGGGCGATGTGCGAGCGACGGCGAGGGATGCCGCCGGGCTCTACCTCTATGGTCCTGAAGGTTGGGGAGCCATGAATATGAATTCCTTCATCGTGCGACTCACACGCGATTACGACGAAGTCTTCGCGAGCGCCATCCGGCGCGATCTGTATGCGTTCGATCCACGAATCGTGGTGCCGCAAATCATTTCACTCACCGGCATGCGTGACCAACAACTCTGGGCCGAGCGACTCGCGGACTCCGTGCTCAAGGTGCTCGCGGGCATCGCGCTCGTGCTGACTGTGGTCGGGATTTTTTCCGTCCTTGCCTACACGGTGGACCGTCGCATGGGAGAGTTTGGCGTGCGGCTGGCGATGGGCGCCACGCGCCGCGACCTGATGGAGCTCGTCATGCGGCGCGGTGTGCTGCTTGCGTTTACTGGAATAGTGCTCGGCATCGGCGGGGCCATTGCGTTGACGCGCTATTTGCAAAGCCTGTTGTTCGAGACTTCCGCGCAGGACCCCAAAGTGCTCGCGTTGGTCGGCGCCATTTTGCTTATCACTTCCATTTTTGCTTGTGCGCTACCGGCGCGCCGCGCAACCAAAGTGGATATCACCAAGTTACTGCGATCAGAATAAGTACCGCGTTGCGCGGGCGCGAAGCGGATCTTAGTTTATCCGACAATCGACCGAGCGGGGTGATTGATTCTGCTGTAACAAAAATCGCGATGAATTTCCTCGCTGACTCCTCCGTGGCCTAGCCCTTGGGGATTTGAGTTTTTGCCTCAGGAGAAAGTGATGGATGCCGGAGGTGGGGGTTTCAGGTCGGAATCTCACGGTCGCCAGGCGGCGGGTAATACCCCATGGCCGGCGGATACGAAATGGGGCATTGTGTGAGTCACGAAACCACGACTCCGCGTTCAAAAGCGGACGCCGTGGATCTCAAGTATCATTTGTCCGCCATATAATTAAATGAATACAAAAAAATGCGCCCGTTCACTCTTCGTTACTCTCGGAGTAACCGTGGTTTTCTGCGTGGGATGCGCTGCCAATGAGAAGCAGGTTGGGCCAATCGTGGCCCCGACGCATGCGGTGGTGACGATGGCGGTATCGGCTCCCGCGCCGAGCCCCAGCCCGGATTTTGGATTTATGGTCATGCCTCCTCCCGATGTTGATTCCGTTCGATGGAACGAGATCAAAGATCAAACTTACTCCTCGCGCGCTCAGTTCATTGCCGCCTTGAAACAGATGGAGCTCAGAGTGGGCGACGAGCTTGCAGAACTAAAGATGAAGCGTGCCGCGCTGAAAGGCAGTTCGGGCGACCAGAATTCCGAACTCGCCATCAAGGAGCTGGGGTACGCCCGATCCTATTTGAAATATATGGTCGAAGAGTTGAACAAGGCCACGCCGGATAACTGGAATCAGCAGAAAGCCAAAATCGGTCAGGCTTGGCTGCGTACTCAGGAATTTTATGCGATGGGGAAATCCGGGTTGGCCAGCTAAGGGTGCTGGACCGAGCTAGAGTTTATCGTTTGTCCTGATCCTGAATTCCGCAGTCGGTTAACTGCTGATTTTCGCTAATCGGCGCTAGAGTTTTTTAATTGGAATCGTAGCCGTGAGAGAACGCAAGGAGCGCAAAAATATAGCGATGATTGCTTGTGATCCTTACGTTCCTTTGCGGCTAAAAATACGACGACTCAAATGCTCATGCCCTCAGAGTAGATCGTGTTTCTGCGGCTTAGTTCTTTTTGGATTTATTGATTAGCGTCAATTAGCGTGGATTAGCGGTTTCTTATCGGAGTTTCCAGGTTGCTGGGTGCTGGCGCACACCATAAAAACGCAACGGGCCGCCGCGTCGGATGGCTTTGCGACCACCCATTCATTTAACCCGAGTGTCACTTCTTCTGATTCGCGATTGAGCTCATTTCGTTCAGGCGGCGTTCGGTTTCGGCGGCGTTGGCCTGCAACTGGGCGATGACGTTTTTGGCGCTCGCAATGCGGGCTAGGACAGTGGCTGAAGGACCGTTGTCCCCCGCGTTGCGCTGCACCTTGAGATCGTGTTCCAGCATGCTGTTAATCATCGCGGTCTCGCGGAGGAAACGGGCATGGCGCGCTTGCCAACCGAGGAGCGTTACGGCGTGGACGGACTTGCCGTTGGCCACCGCGAGCATGTCCACCTCGCGGGCCTCGGGCGTGACCACGTCGCGGTTCATTGCATCCAGTCTCAGCTCTTGCACGGCGGTATCGAAGACCTGCAATTGGTCGCCAGGGAATTGGTCGCCCAGTTCGGATCGGAATCGGGAAAATTCGCTGACGTCGGCCGCAGTGACGATGATTTCCGGCAAGTCTTTTTTCTTCGCGCAGCTCGCGAGGACGCCCAGTAAAACGATAACGAGGAAACCGCGTAACATGATCGGACGATGGTCTGCCAGCGGAGCGAACGTAAAGTGAAAATCGCGTGTGAAGAGCGACCTGGTAACAGCGATGAAAATACACGTGGTCCAAACTGTTCGAACTTCGGAAGAATTGACCGCTCATAGTTTCGCCGGATGGCGGAGGCGAAACTCACGAGATCTCCTTCGACAAATCGTCTCCGGCTTAGGTCCTGAGGAGGCTGCTAATCGCAGCTTGGAAACTACAATGAGTTCGGGCGTGACCGCCGGGCACGCCGCCTGGATGTAGGTGGCGCACACGTCGCGGACGGGTTATTTTCCAGGCTGCGATCAGCCGGCTCCTCGGCACAAATCCATGACGACGATCTGCCCTCCGAGGCCTTGTGCGAAGGCGGGTCAGTCGGCATACCCCTGTAAGGATTCGTGTTAGCGAATCCATTAGCGGGTAAAAGTTATTGATTTAAACCCGGAGCGAACCACGGAAGCCTCTTCCGCTGTAGTAAGACTCGGCACCGTTGTGATAAATGAAGACCCGGCCGAAGCGGCGATCGCCAAAGATGGCGCCGCCGAGTTTTCTGATTGCCGCCGGTGTTTTTAGCCAGGTCGACGACTTCGTGTCGAACTCCCCCAGTTGCTGCAGTTGGTGGTACTGTTCTTCCGTCAATAGTTCGATCCCGATGGCTGCGGCCAGATCTATCGCGCTATTCTTCGGTTTGAATTTCTTGCGGGAATCCAGCGCTTCACGGTCGTAGCAAATACTGGTGCGGCCCTCGGGGCTTTGCGGTGAACAATCAAAAAAGAGGTATTCGCCCGTCTTTTTATCATGACCGACGACATCGGGTTCGCCGTCGGTGTTTTCCATTTCATGGAGTGACCCCAATTTTTCGGGACTCGCTTCCAACTTTGCTTTTACTTTAGCCCATTCAAGACCTTCATGGCGGTTCTTGTTTTTCTCGAAGCGGGATTGCAATGTTCCGAGCAGTTTTTCGCGTTGTTCGGGCGACAGCAGTTTTTTTATTTTGGCGCTTTTCATAGAGGTTTCAGGGCAGAAATAAGAGGGCGCTTTTTATGGTATATCGTCGTCGGTTTAGGAGCAAGCGTGACACCATTGGCAACTGTGGGTCGATTGAAATGAAATCCAATTCAGCTCATAGGCCGCCTCACCCCTACCACCAAAATTTACCCCAGATTTTGTCCTCGTTACCATGTTAGGACGAAGGTCGACTGGCGCAGCGGACGTAAAGTGCAAATCTGGATCGTGGCGCGGACGACCGATTAAGAAACAGGAGAGCCTGCCGATCGAGGGCAATAGACAGGCATTCGCTAAGGGGGCCCGGTAGCGCAGGTTCGGCGTCGACTTGGTTTCAACCGCCGGCCGCTGGGTTGGGATTGAAGCCGAGATTGACTGGTGCGGTGGGTAGCGGCTTGGGCGCGGTGAGAATATTTGTCGTGGGAACTTCAGCGCCCACCCGTTCGATGTTCACGCCATTGACCCACATCTTTCCCTTGCCACCGAGAAAGAAGCCGTAGTTAAGGCTCGTGGCTTCGTCGGGCACGTCGAGCACGATGGAGTACTCTTCCCAGTCAGTCGTCCCTTTCGGAGCGCGCTTGTTCATATTATCGAAGCCAAGCAGTTTTTCCCTGTTCTGGCCATCCAGTCGCAGCCAAAAATGAGCGCCATCATCGTTCGCGTCCTCGGTTTTGATCCAGCCGGCCATGCGGACCCGTTGATTTTTGTATTGGTCGGCCGAGGTGGACTGCATCATTCCGCCAAATTCCTTTTCTGCCGAATCGTCGATTGATTTCACATAGGCGCTGGCCACTCCGCCGAAGGGCTGGCTTTGATCAACGCCGACTTCGAACAACTTCGGATTACTTCCGTTCGCGTGCCAGCCAGTCGGAGCGGTTCGTGTGATGCCCGCGGGCACCGTTGGTTTGAGTGCGCCCGCTGGGCGTGATGAAATTTTTTCGCCGGGCTGAGTTGTGGGGACTGGGGCAACAGTTCCCGTCTCCTTTGGTTTGAGTGCGGAGAGGCGTTTCTCCAAGCTCCAGTAATTTTCAGTCGCCTGAATGCTTTGCTGGCGGAGATCGTCCAGTTCACGTTTGAGGTTATTATTTTGGTAAGTCTCGAAGCCGACAAACCCGGCCAGGACGAAGACTGCTGCTGCCGTTACGATTTTGGTAGTGCTCATGGATAAAAGCAGGGACGCAGAAATAGCTCCGGCGCCCAAGGTGGTTAGCGCGGTATTTGCGACTGTAATTGCCAGTCCGCTCGGTACCGCAGCGGCGGCGTACGACGGCAATAGTCCGGCCAATACCGCGGCGGCAGAGGGGAGGCCGCGCGATTCCAGCCGGTCGCGAAGTCGGACCAGGGCGCGGTCGGCCCGCATGCGGGCGGCATTCTCGGAGTGCCCCGTCTTTTCACCGATGTCCGCGTAGGAACGATTTGAAAAATAACGAGCCATGATGATTTGCCGGTCGGTTTCCGGCAATTCGTTCAGGATTTCGTCGAGCATCCCTTCCAGGGCGCTGTTTTCTCCCGGTGGCAGGGACTCTCCCGTCGTGGTGCCGAGCCGCTCCGCCTCGGTTTCCCGGGCAAGGCGATTGGTCTGTGCGCGCATAAGATAGAGGCTTTCGTAGCAACAGCTGCGGTGCAGCCAACCCATCACGCTCGGGCCGCGTGCCACGTTCGCCGCCTTGCGGGCGAGGGCGATAAACACCGCCTGCGTGGCATCCTGGGCCAGATGGGGATTGCGGAGACGACGGAGATTAACCGCATAAACAAAACCGATGCGACGGTCGACGAGCTCCCGGAAGCTGGCTTCGTCACGTTCCGTCACAAATGCGTTCAGCAGTTCAGCGTCATCTTTCATAGCGTACCTATACTATCAGCAGCTACCGACAAAACCGCACAAAATCTTTAGCAAAATCAACCGGTCGAGTTGAGCGGGGGCGCTTCAGCTCCCCGCCGCCGCCGCGCCCGCGCGCCGCTTCTTCAGGTTTGATCGCGGCGCATTGGGCGCACAGCCTCACGGCATGCCAAAAACACTCCCCACCCTCGACGAATTCCTCGCCGCCCTTCCCGATGATCGCCGTGACACGATGACGACCGTGCACAAGGCAATCCGCAAAGCCGTGCCAAAACTCGCGCCGGTCATGATGTCCGGCATGGGGCCATCGCCCCTCATCGGCTACGGGAAGTATCACTACAAGTCCGCCAGTGGTCGCGAAGGCGACTGGTTCCTGATCGGACTCGCCGCAGGGAAAAAGGACTACAGCCTCCACATCTGTGTCGGCGACAAGGACGGCTACCTCGTCGAGCGAAATGCCGCGAAGCTTGGCAAGGTGAAGACCGGCCGCAGTTGCATCAACTTCAAGAAACTCGAGGACCTGAAGATCGACGTCGCGATGAGACTCGTGAAGCAGGCTGAAAAATCCGGCGGCATCAACGCCGTGGTGTGATGGAGCGCAACGCGCAGTCAACGAACCCGCCGCGCCGCCGATCTAAGACCAATCACCTCAAGCTTCTGTACTTTACCCCAAGTTCGCCAAGACCGCGAAGCACGATCCTGATTGAGAGCACTTCTAAAGATCAGCGTTGAGTAACCCCTCGTGGCCACTGAAGGCACATAAGACGCAAAACCGATTTCCTTTTTGTGACCCACTTCTTGTGGCAAAGGTGTGCTCTGCGTGCTTTGCGAGCTTCGTGTAAAAGCATTACGCGTTTGATTTAAGTCCTCTCTTGGAGAGAGGGACTTCTAGGGTCGGGTGCCTAGGAAGTTTCGGCTTCGGGTCAGAAATAAAAGATCGCTCTTTGTTGCATATGGTCGACGGGTTAGGAGCAATCGTGCCATGACTGGCAACGATTGGTCGGTCGAAATGAGATCCAATTCAGCTCGTCGGCGGGCGAACCTCCTGCCACAAAAATTGACCCCGTTTTTCGTCCCCCTATTCGGATCGATCTCAACGAAAATGCTGCAGTCACCGCCGAGTGCAAACTTGCATCGCGGGAGTGTGGCTACGCGTCATCGCACTCCGCTTGATGATCAGGTCACCTCGGACGGCGGCCGCGCCGTCCGAAGCTCGGCCGAAGTGAGGATGGCCCGTCCCGCTGAGAGCTTGATTCGAGCGGGCGGATTGTTTTTTCTGCTGCGACTCCATGCCTCCCCATTGCCTTTTGTGTTTTGTGGCCGCGCGTATGCGGTTTTCAATCCGGCCACGACGCCTGGTCCTTCGTCGGGTGGGTTTGGCCCTGGTGATGCTTTGGCTGGGCCCGGCGCTCCGGGCCATTGCGCCGTTGGCCCCGCTTCCGGCGGTAGATGCGAAGTGGCATCATTACGCCTCGCCCCACTTTGAGATGTATTCGCACGACTCCGAGGGACCCTCCCGGGAAGTTTTGCACAACCTTGAGATTCTCCGCGCGGTTTTTCTCGAACGCATGAAATTCGAGGAACGGTTGCATGTGCCGGTGACGGTTTATGTTTTTCGCTCGAAGGCTGAGTTTCTCTCCTACGCGCCGCAGGTCTTTGGGAATCAGTCCGAGCTGGCGGGTTTTCACCTCTTTCAACCCGACCGGGCGATCATCTCCCTATCCCCGGGCGAAGACGAGGAATCCGCCCGGCAGACGGTCTTTCACGAATTCGTCCATCATCTCTTCATGATCAGTGAGCGCAATCCGCCGCTCTGGTTCAACGAAGGCACGGCCGAGGTCCTCGCCGCCATGCAGGTCAGCGGCAACCGCGTACAAATCGGCACGCCCCTCGCCAGCCGGACCCTGTATCTCCGCCAGGAATCGCTCCTGCCGCTGGATCAATTGTTCTCCGCCACTCAAGCGTCGGGCGTTTACACCAAGGAGGAACACACCGGCGTCTTCTACGCCGAGTCGTGGGCCCTGCTCCATTTCTGGCATTTCGGCGATTCCGGATTTTCCAAGGAAGCGGTCAACCGGTTTCTCGCAGTGGCCGCCGATCGAGACATCGCGGCGAAGACCGACCTGCGCGAGCTGTTTCGCAGTTGTTTCAACTGCGATTATCCTGAGATGTTGCACCGGCTGAAAAATTACATCCACACCGGATCATACCGCAGCGGATACCAGCCTATGCCCAAGATCGACCCGCTGTCGAGCTATGTGGTCCGCCCGGTCGACTTGGAAGAAATCACGGTCCGGCTCGCCGAACTCGCCTTGCGCGTCCAGCATTCCGGGGCCGGCAAACTCATTTTACTTAACGCGATGACCGGCCGGCCTAATGATCCCCGTTCTTTTGAGGCCCTCGGCGCCGAGGCTCGCCTTGAAGACGACGATCGCACTGCCAGCGTACGTTGGGAGCAGGCCCTCGCGGCCGGCTCCAAGAATCCTGCGATTGTCCGCGAACTCGCGTTAATGGAGGGAGGCGGATGGTTCGGACAGTTCCTGGCAGCTTCACCATACATGCAGGCTCCAGCAGCGCTGATCTTAAATCAGTCAAATTG
>JANYFP010000411.1 GCA_025362555.1 Verrucomicrobiota bacterium | reverse complement strand
CTAGTGTCCTGTCAGACAAGTTCGCCACATAAATGGGCGACCTTACCGAGAATGAGGTCGGCAGGCGCGGTCCAGGTAAATGGCTGGGGCTGGCGGTTGTTGGCCGCGATATAATCCATGATCGTCTGACGCAGGTGAGGGACGGAAAGGAAGCTGCCGCGGCGAATCGCCTCCGTCGTGATTTTGGCAAACCAGCGTTCGACTTGATTGAGCCAAGAGCTGTGGGTGGGGATGAAGTGCAGGTGAAACCGTGGGTGGCGCACCAGCCAGCGGCGCACGGCAGGAGTTTTGTGGGTCGCGTAGTTGTCGAGCACCAGGTGCAGCGCCAAGTGGGGCGGGGTGGCCGCGTCGATGCGTTGCAGGAAATCGATAAACTGGCGCTGAGTGTGACGCGCCTGGCAATGGCCGATAACCTTGCCCGTCTGCACGTCCAGAGCGGCAAACAGCGACACGGTGCCGTGGCGAAAATAGTCGTGGGTGCTGCGCTCCACCCGCCCTGGACCGAGCGGCAGCAACGGCTGCGAGCGCTCCAGCGCCTGGCATTGGCTCTTCTCATCCACGCACAAGACCAAAGCCTGCTCCGGAGGGTTCAGGTAGAGCCCGACCACGTCGCGGACTTTATCGATAAAAAACGGATCAGTGGAAAGCTGGCACACCTCAGCGCGATGGGGTTTGAGGCCAAAGGTTTTCCAGATCCGGTGGATGGCATCGTGCGTGAGGCCGCAACGCTTCGCCATCGAGCGCGTGCTCCAGTGCGTCGCGTGTTTTGGTTTGCTCTCCAGCGTGCGGATGATGACGCGCTCCACTTGCGCGTCGCTCAGCGTCCGAGGGGCGCCACAGCGCGCCGCGTCAGCCAACCCGGCCAACCGGTGTTGCACGAACCGCCACCGCCACTTGCCCACCGTCTGCATCGTAACGCGTTCCACTCCGGCGACGGACGTGTTGGTCATGCCCTCGGCGCATCGCAACACGATCCGCGCACGCTGCGCCAGCGCCTGAGCGCTCTTGCGCCGCGCCGCGAGTGACGTCAGCCGCTCCCGCTCTTCGTTGGTCAACACCAGTTCGGTCTTCGGACGTCCAAGATTGATCATGCCCGATTCTGCCACAGCCACGTCACGATTGGATGACGCCTGGGTGAACAATATGCTACGAACTTGTCTGACAGGACACTAGAGTATTTTAAATAATAGTGTAGCCGACTATTTGTGTAGGGCCGCTGCTTGCGGCGGCCTCGCTGGGTGAGGCTTGTGTCTGGGTTCTCACGTCTAGGCCGTCGCAAGCAACGGCCCTACATCGAAACGCAGCGGCTATAGTTTTTATGGAAATGCACTAGCAGCAAAACCATCTGTTTCTGCTCTTCGGACCGGGCTCTTCACTTTCGTTCCGTTTCGCGTGTTTCGCGGGCCCCTCCTCCGGCATTGATCTCACGTCAAAAATGATTTCACTGCAGTCTCTTTCCCGCAACTTCGGGAGAGAGTGAACGGGATCTGTAGCTCAATTGGATAGAGCACTTGGCTTCGAACCAAGGGGTCGGGGGTTCGAGTCCCTCCAGATCCGCCACTCGGCGACCGCCCAAAAAAGTTGCCTCCTCGGAGAGAGTGTTCAATTTCCATGAGATGCTTCCCCACCCCGTTAAGACCGCTTTGCTCGCGTTGCTTTTCATTCTTTCTGCGGCCGCATCGACCGCACTCGCGGCGCGGACTCCTGTCATTCTCGATGCCGATATCGGCACGGATATCGACGACACTTGGGCGCTGGCGCAATTGCTGCGCTCGCCGGAACTCGACTTAAAACTTGTCCTCACCGCCACCGGTGACACCCGCTACCGCGCGGCCCTCGCAGCCAAATTCCTCGAAGCCGCCGGGCGCAGTGATGTTCCCGTCGGCATTGGACAAGACCAGAGTCCCATGGGCGAAGACCGCCGCAATCTGGCGCCGTGGATCGCAGGCTACGACCTGGCAAAATATCCCGGTAAAGTACACGCTGATGGCGTCAGCGCATTGATTGATCTTGTGATGCAATCACCCGAGCCGGTGACGATCATTGCCATCGGCCCCGTGCCCAACCTCGCTCTCGCCCTGCAACGCGAGCCGCGCATCGCGGCCAAATGTCGCCTCGTCGGCATGCACGGCAGCTTCGACGTCGGCTATGGCGGCAGCGCCGTTCCGGCCGCAGAATATAATGTCAAAGATAACCCCGCCGCCCTGCGCGCCGTACTTTCCGCGCCCTGGCGCGATATTCTCCTGACCCCGCTCGACACCTGCGGCACCGTCCAGTTAACCGGAGAAAACTATCACGCAATCTGGAGCGCCACGGCTGATCCGATGCTCCGCGCGGTCATCGAGAGCTACTGTATTTTCGCGCCACGCGTGACGTGGATGAAGTGCGACTTCTTCGCCACCCGCTCGACGACGCTCTTCGATTGCGTCGCCGTTTATCTCGCGACGTCGGAGGCGTTGGTGGAAGTTGAAACCGTTTCGTTTGCCGTCACCGATGACGGCTTCACTCGGCGCTCAGCGACGGGACCGTTGAAAGCCCGCGTTGCTCTGCGTTGGAAAAACCTCCAGAAATTCGAAGATCAACTCACCGCGCGACTCTTGGCAAAACCGTAGCCGCATGCGTCTGCGTGGTAGGTGGCGTGCTTGTCGCGCCACGGTTCGATCGTTGCGCGGCGAGCGCGCAACCTACGTGATTAAATCCGGCAGGCCGCGCACCTGAGCGCGAGCAAGCTCGCTGCCGACCTTACTCGAAGCGACGCGACGGCCGACCCGAACCGCCTTACGCGGGAGGCAACGGCTCGAGTGGGGGCGTTGTGGGGCACGCGTCGGAAATTCGCACCGAAGGCCGCGCCCAGCGCACACTATTGGTAATGACTAACTGCACCTGCGGCAGATGATAGGTCGGGTAGGTTTCGTGTCCCGGGCGGAAATAAAAGACCCGCCCGTGACCGCGCTGCCACGTTGCGCCGCTCCGGAAAACTTCGCCCCCACTGAACCACGAAATGAAAATCAATTCATCCGGCGTCGGAATCCCAAAGGGCTCACCATACATTTCCTCAGCAGGAATCTCAAAATACTCTCCCAATCCCTGAGTGATCGGATGGGACGGGCAAATGTTCCAAATCCGTTCCTTGTCCGTCGCCTCGCGCCATTTCAAGGAACACGTCGTGCCCATGAGCGCGCGAAAGATTTTAGAATAATGCCCGGAGTGCAAGACGACCAGCCCCATGCCCTCCAGCACGCGCCGCTGCACCCGGGCAACTACATCATCAGCGACTTCGTGATGCGCCATGTGCCCCCACCAGATCAATACCTCGGTGTTTTCCAACACCGCTTCTGTGAGCCCGTGTTCCGGTTCATCGAGAGTGGCGGTCCTCACCTGCAAGTCCGGCGCGGTGCGCAAAAAACCAGCGATGGTCTCGTGCATGCCTAGAGGGTAAATCGCGGCAACTTTGGGGTTTTTATTTTCGTGGCGAAATTCGCCCCAGACGGTGACGTTGATGGGCAAGCTCATAGCGGTAAGAGTGGAGCCAAAATCGCCCGCCGGTCAATCCAGCCAAGACGAATCCATCCATTGCTCGCGGTGAACCAGCTTCCGAAAGAGTTACCTCAAAACATTTTTGAGGTACGAGCGGTCTTTGTGGGCGGGGTGGCAGGGCCACCCCGCTTACAAATTGGCTTCGGAGCGCGAGCAAGCTCGCTGCCCACAAATGCGCGGACCACCGAAATATCTCTGTCGACCGATTCCACTTGATCCAATCGCTCCCGCGTCTCTCGTAGCTTGATCGCGGACGGTACATCCGCCAATCTCTCAGCACAACGACCCCCATGAACGGATACGGCACCTCAGATG
>JANYFP010000396.1 GCA_025362555.1 Verrucomicrobiota bacterium | reverse complement strand
CCAAACCGACCTTCCTTGTCGACGCCTACGCCGACCCGGTGCTTGTACGCATCGAGGGGCGAGCGTCGTTTGCCAACAGTGGCGGCCTCAAGGATTTTTTTACTGAAATGACGCGGCAGGGGAAGACGCGTTTTGTCGTTGATTTTCAGCAGTGCGCCAGCATGGACAGTACTTTTCTCGGTGTGTTGGCGGGCGCGGCGATCGAGTTGCGGCGGAAGACGCCTCCTGGGACCCTGACTTTGACGCGGGTGGGTGAGCGCAATCTGGAATTGATCCGCAATCTTGGGTTGCACCGGTTGACCACGGTTGATGCTGGAGCGTTTCCCATGAATTTTGCCGGCGGCGCGCAAGCGCTGGATAACAAGGCTAAGACCGAAATTGAGAGTGCCCGGCTGGTGCTCGAGGCGCACGAGAATTTGATTTCGGCTGATGCAAACAACGCAGCCAAGTTTCAGGATGTGCTCGCGTTCTTGCGCAATCGGGTGGAATTGCGCTAAGTTCAGACCATGGTTAATTTTCTGCTCGGCGGATTTATCAGCGCGGCGCTGATTTACGCTCTTTACTGGCGAGCCCAGCGGGAAGTGGCGCGGCTTGAAGAAGAAAAACAGGGATTGATGGAAGAGCGGCAGATCGTGCTCGATTACATGCACGCGATGGTGGACGCGGTCGGTGAGCGCTTGCCGCGCGAAGAGCTATTTCAGCGCATTGTGCACGCGGCGATTTTAAGCACCGGGGCTTTGAGCGCGTGTATCTTTGAAAAAGGCAGCGACAATATGATGCGCGGCGTCGCCGTCGAAGGTCTCTTTCCGCCGCACCGCCCGATTCCCGACACGCAGCGCATGAAGCTCGGGACGCGGGCGAAATTCATCGAACAGGTACTCAAGTCGGAATCATTTCCGGTGGGCGAGGGTGTCGTCGGCCGGGTCGCAGCCACCGGCCAAGGGATGCTCGTGGTTCGCGCGGGCGATGATCCCCGGATTGTGAAACACAATGATCCGGCGCTCACCGTTCGGTCAGTGATTGCCGCTCCAATCATGGTGCGCAAGCGACTCACCGGGGTGCTCTGTGTCTGCAATGCCTCCGATGGGCTGCCGTTTTCCGAAACTGATTATTCGTTGGTGGAAACGCTCGCGGAGCAGGCCGGTCTGGCTGTGCACAATTCGGATTTTCTTAATCTTCAGGTGGAGAAACAGCGACTCGATATCGATCTGGCGCTCGCCAGCGACGTGCAGCGCATGCTCCTTCCGCGCACGATGCCGGAGACGCCCGGGCTCGATATCGATGCGCGCTATCTCGCGGCGCAGAAGGTCAGCGGCGATCTGTATGATGTCTTTCAACTCGGCGACGGCCGCGTGGGCGTAGCGGTGGCTGATGTGTCGGGCAAAGGAATGTCGGCCTCGCTGATGATGGCGATTTGTCGGACCACGTTGCGTCAACTCGCGCCATTGCACGAGTCGCCGGCGCGGGTGCTGGCCGAATTGAATCGTTCGTTGGCGGGCGACATGCGGGAAGGAATGTATATCACGCTGACTTACGCGGTGGTTAATCCGGCGAAGAACCAGGTGACGATCGCGCGGGCGGGGCATGAATTATCGCTTTTTTCCCGGCGCGATCTGGCGACCGGTGCTTTCTTGAGTGAATATGTCGGATCGGAAGGTATGCCGGTGGGGTTGGTGGGGCCGGAGTTGTTTGATGCGGCGATCGAGGAGAAGACACTCGAATTTGCGCTGGGGACGACGTTGGTGCTTTATACGGACGGTCTGACTGAGGCTCCAAATGAGCATGACAAAGAATTTGGCGGGGCCCGTTTGGCGGATGCCTTGCGGTCGGCGCACAGTGGATCAGCCAAGCAGATCAACGATGTGATTTTGCAAGCCGTTGAGATGTTTTCCGGTGTGACCGGATTGCGGGATGACTACACGCTGCTGACGGTCAAGCGGGTGGGATAATCGGGGACGGGGGATAGGTGGGCTATTGCTTTCTTAGGGTGATGTTTCCCGAGTGAAGGAGATCTTGCTCCTCCACTCGGAGGGAAGAATTTGCAGGTGTCGGGTGCCCGCATTCGTTTGACCAAATGCCCGGAGCTTGTCGCGCGAGCAAGGCCGGGGAAGCTGATGTATTTGGAGCGCAGGCAGCGTGCTTGCAGGCGCGGATTGAGTGCGAAGGGATGAAGGCGCGGGGAAAATCAGAGTGCGAGCAAGTGGCTGTTGTCGCATTCGCTTGGTAACGCTGGCCAGCGAAAGCGGGGAGGAGCTGGGCTTCAATTGGGTAGAACGCACGCTTCAATCCCTTCGCTCTCAATCGCCGATTTTTACTCGTGCCTTGCGGCAACTTCAGAACCTATCATGTGTCTTTAACGCATCGCATGAAGTTCGCCCGCCCGCTGCTCATTACCGTTGGTGTAATCGTGGTGATAGTCGTCACCGCGATGGCGCTTGCCCTGAATCCTTCGATTCAGCGTTGGGCTTTGTTGCGGGCGGTGGCGGGGCGGCCTGGATTGAAATTGGAAGTGACTTCTGTCGCGGTGGGTTTTTCCACGGTTACTTTGCAGGGAGTCCGGTTCGAGCAACACGGTCTCACGGTGAAGCTCGATCAGCTCACGATGGACTATTCATTGTGGCCGGTGCTTTTCAGTCATCGGCTCAGTGTGCAGCGTCTGGCGGCGAGCGGGGTCATGGTGGATGCGAGTCATGTCTCGCGGGTCAAGGCGGCGACGGCAGCGGCGGGTTCACCGGTGGCGGCTCCCGGTTTGCTCGCACAAATCAAGTTGCCGTATCAATTGCTCCTGGACGATTGCCGGGTGGCGGGGCGGATATTATTCCCCGGCGCCACCGGTCAGCCGCCGCTGGAGGCGACCTATGAAATCAAGGGCGGGAAATTTGCGCCCGGAGAGGAAGGCTCATTGCGATTGAGTGCCACCGTGAAAAATCCCGCGGCCGATGCGAGTGTGGGAACGCTCAATGCCCAGATAAGTTTACGCGCGACGCAGACGGCGCTGCGCGGTTTCAGTCGGGTCAATCTGACGGCGGTCGTGAATGCCGAGGGCCCGAATTTATCAGAGCAGAATCAGCTGAAAATCACCAGTGAGCTGGCCAAAGGATCAGCGGGGGAAAATTATTTCCTCAGTGTTGATACGTTGATTCACGGCGCGGCGGAAAACTTGCTGGTTTTGCGCACTGGCTTGCTTACCGGGAAAAAAGATTACGCCGGGCAATGGACGCTTAACGCGCGCAATACGCAATTGGAGCCGTTTTTTCTCGGTCTGGCGCTGCCGAATTTCTCGGCGCGGGGTGAAGGGCATCTGGGCTATTCACCGGTGAGTGGAGCGCTGGATTTGCAGGGGGATTTGGCGGCGGAAGCGAGTCGATTGGAAGTGATTGATCGGGCTTGGCGGGCCGTCGGACCGGTTAAATTGAATGCGCAGTTCGATGTCACGGCCGAGGCGGGCGTGGCGCGTTTGCGGCAGTTGAATGTCCATCTCGCCAATGAAAAAGAGGTGTTGGAATTATCGGCGTCGCAGGCGGCGGAGGTGGATTTTATCGAACGCCGCCTGCGCGTCGGCGGTGTGGCGGCGGGCGAGGCGTTGATGCTCAAGCTTCAGGGCGTACCACTGGCGTGGGTTGCCCCGTTTGTGGCGGGCGTGGATATTTCGGGAGGGAAAATCACCGGCCAATTTTCGATCACCGGCGGTGCTGACCGGATGCTCCTGAGTGCGATCCAACCGTTGCACATCGATCAGTTGACTCTGACTCAAGGTGGGGAAGTTTTGCTCTCAAAGGCGGCGGTTACCCTGGCGCTGGATGCGGAAATGACCGAAAAGGAGCTGAAGGCCAAAGTCCGGGAGTTTACGTTGCAGACTCCGCTGGGCGATCAGTTCAATGCGCAGGCCAGCATTTCTATTCCCGTTGCGGTGAATCCCTCGGTGTCAGTGCAGGCCAGCTACACGGCCGATCTGCCGGCCCTCCTCGCGCCTTGGCTGCCGAAGGGGTATATCAAGGCGGCGGGCGATGCCGATTTTTCGGTGACGGGCGGCAAGGTTGATGTGCGCAACTTGAGCACGAGATTGACCAGTGAGCGCGGGGTTTACCTCGTGAACGCGGCGACGTTGCGTCCGTTTATTTTTGATCCGGTGACTCGGCGCGTGCTGGGCGAGAAGAAGGCGGTTAATTTGGTGCAGATTTCGGTGGGGCGGGTGCCGCTGGATTGGTTGCCGATCAACGGACCCGGGGCGCAGATTTCCGGCACGGTGGAGCCGGGCGAGTTCGTGCTGAGAGTCGATGGCGATAAAATTTTGCTGCAGGCAGTGACTCCACTGAAACTGGCGGGAGTGGGTCTCGTACAAGACGGCGAACCTGCCTTTACTGGTTTGGCGATCGAGGCCTTGCCGGTGTTTGAAATGTCCGGCCCAGCGGCCGGCCTCGCGCAGACGGGTGAGGTGACGGTGAAGAACGCCGCCGGTGCGATCATGCTCACCTGCAAGGGTGAAGCGGTGCGCTCTTTGGCGGAGGGATTGCGGGCGAGCCTGACGTTTAATCTCGATGTCCCCACGCTCGGTACACAGCCACTTTTTGTTGAGACGCAAGCGGTGTCGGAAGGCCGCGCGAGCGGTGAGATTCGTGCGACCATCAACGCCGGGACTCAGGTTGAGGCACGTCTGACGGTTAATGGGCTGGTCGCCCGGGAAAGCGGGCAACTTTTCCCCGTGGCCAATTTGAGTTTTCGTGGCGTGGTCCAGGAGAACGGGAAGATTTCCTTGCAGGCGCCGTTGCTCTTGGATCGCGCGGGTCAGCGGTCGGACTTGAATTTTGCGATCGATTTAACGCCGGCGGGCCGGAACTTTGCCTTGGATGGAAAAGTGAGTGGAGAGCACGTGGAATTGGCGGATGCGATTGCGATTCTCAGTGTGTTTTCTGCTGCGGGCGGGTCGAGAAAGTCAGCGGTTGTGCCGACTGAAACCGTCGCGAAAGTCTCCGCCGACCCGGTGTCGGCGTGGGCTCGATTCAATGGTCAACTGGGGTTGGATATCGAGTCGGTCTCTTCAGGAAAAGATTGGGTGATGACCGGCCTCGTGGGATCAGTGCTGATCGATCCCGCCCGGGTTTCATTGGAAAAACTCGAGGCTTCCTTTGGTGAAAAAAGTCAGCTCACGGCCAAGTCCGAACTTTGTTTCACCGCCAGCTCGCAGCCCTATCAACTCACCGGTGAGTTTGCTCTGACAGAATTTGATGTCGGTAAATTATTCAAAGCGATCGAACCGGCGAAGCCGCCGACCATCGAGGGACTTTTCACCGTTGCGGGACATTTTTCCGGTAGTGGTGAGACGCTTGAGCGAACGAAGGAACGCACTCGGGGGCAGTTTGACTTGACCAGCCGGCAAGGCGTCTTTCGCGGCCTGCAACGCGCCACCGGAAAAGTATCGATGACTTCCAAGGCGGTCGAGCTTGGGGCCTCGGTCTTGGGTTCGCTTTTTGGATCCGAAAAGGCGACGAAGGCCGCGGAAAAAGTGGCCGGGCAGGCCTATTTTGTGGATCAACTGGCGCAAAGCGTCGGTGAATTTAATTACGATCAGCTGAGCCTGCGGCTGGTGCGTGATGATTCGCTTAACCTGACGCTGGAGGACATCAGTTTGATCTCGCCGGAAATCAGGCTGCTCGGAAAAGGCGCGGTGACCTATGTGGCGGGAAAGCCACTGCTCGACCAGCCGATGACGGTTGCGTTGTCGTTGGCCGCACGGGGCAAGATTGAGCAATTACTGGGCAAGCTTCGTCTGGTGGACGGGACGCGCGATGAGGTGGGTTACGCGCGGACGCGGGAGGTGGTGACGATTAGTGGTTCGCTGGCCAAGCCTGATCCGACGGCCTTCTTCACCCGAATCGCGACGGCGAAACTGGGCGATCTGTTGGAGTCGGACTGAGGTGGAAAAGGATTCGTGGAGAGTCCGGAGTTGAGTTCAGGGAGCGCGAAAGGAGCGGAAAAAGCGGACGGCCCGGCGGTCCGTTGCGATCAGTGCTCTGGCGACAAAGTTTTTAAATTAACCGCTGGTTCGTAGCAGGAGCATTTGATCGTTATTCGCCGCTGCTTTCTTGACCCGAGCCACTCGCTTGCGCGAAGATCGTGCCATGGCTACTCCAGAAATTAAAATCGAGTCTCTTAAAACCGGTACCGGTCGCACGCCCAAGAAAGGCGAAGCGGTCACCGTTCACTACACGGGTTGGTTCACGAACGGAAAAAAATTCGACAGTTCCGTTGATCGCAATGAACCGTTCACGTTTGTGCTCGGTGGACAACAAGTGATCGCTGGTTGGGATCTCGGAGTTGCGACGATGAAGATTGGCGACAAGGTGAAGCTCACGCTGCCCCCTGAACTCGCTTACGGCAGCGCAGGTTATCCTGGGGCCATTCCGCCGAATTCAATTTTGGTATTCGATGTCGAGTTGCTGAGCATCGGCTGAGGTGCGGAGGTCTTGACGACGTTTTTGTGAGCGGGTGCCTTAGCGCGCCGCGAGGCATTATTTCCGCGGGGTGAGGGCACCCCGCCCGCAGTACGGACTTGCGGAAATGCTTCTAACCCGCCGCCACTCCGGCTTTCGTGATCAGTTGTTTTAATTGCTCGATGTCGTGTGCGGATGTTTTGGCGACGAAGCCCCTCGCGTGGGTAAAATGCACGTCAGGTTCGCCGGCGATGCGGGTGAAATCGAGTCGGGGATTGTCACGGAAACGGGAAAGTCCGTAACCCGTGCTGCGCCGATCCGGATAAACCGTGCCGACCACCGTAGCGGTGAGATTACGGCTCTCGATGAACTGGTCGATGCCCATTGAGGGTTCTTCGGGCATGGGTTCGGTGCGGGGCAGGAATAATATTTGGGCTGGGCTTCCGCCCAACGCCAAGTCCCAGACCACGGCGTGTTGTCCGATAAAATCCAGCCGGGCGCGCATCGATTTGACGTAAGCCAACAGATCTTCGCCAATCATGCGCATCACTTCCCACAGCGCGTTGCCGGGCTCGATGCGTTTGGCCAAGGCAAAACGCCGGAGGAGCGTGATATCGATCGGTGAATTCAATTTAACCAGCGTCTCCGAGGAAACACCGAGCCACTTTCCCGTGGTCACGAGTCCGCGGCAATCGAACCACTCGGCCGCTTCCAACCAGTCGCAGAATTGCCGGGCGTCCTCGTACAAATCCAGATGTTGCAGCACGAGGGAGAGAGAGCAGGTCGGCGGATGATCTTTGGGCAGTTGATGGTGATCGAAATTATTGCGCAGTGGTTCGTGTTCGTGGCCGACGTCGACGACACAGATCGATGGATTCGCGAGATCTTCCGGCGTCGGTTCGCGTCGCACGACGGGCACGGGATACAAGGCGAGCAGCACACTGCAGGCGAGAAACTCGTCTTTATGGGCGCCGCCGGGATGGGTTAAAATGATTTCGATCATGGAAATAAATTCTGGGCCGCAGGGTTGCGGCGAGAGGATTAAAGATGGAATGGGATCGGCACTATTTCTGCCTTATTTATTCGTGAGTTCGGCGGTTGAGGTGAAGGTGGAACGCGGCCTTCGGACGCGTTTGGATGCGTCGCAGCGTGGCGAAGAAAACCCGTCCGGAGGCCGGGTTTCACCAATGAAACAGGGCGCTCCTCGCTTAATGCCGACCGCCACTTTGCCAATGGCCGCCGGGTTTTCCCTTGGGGTGATGCGCCGCGCCTGGGCGGCCTCCGCGGCCACCACCACCGCCGCCACCTTGGGATCGTCCGCGACCCTGGCCGCCTTGCCGGCGACCCCCGCGAAAGTCGGATTCGCCAGCAGAAGCTGCGGGCGGGTGAGCTTTGTAATCGAAGCCATCGAGTTTGAGCTGCGGAATCGTGGCCTTAATAAATCGTTCGATGCCGCGGACGTCATTGGCTTCCTGCGGAGTCATGAGTGTGAAAGCATCGCCCACGGCGGCGGCGCGGCCGGTGCGACCGATGCGATGCACGTAATCGTCCGGCGTCATCGGGACATCGTAATTGATGACGTGGGACACGCCGGCGACATCGATGCCGCGGGCGGCGATGTCGGTCGCGACCATCACTTCGTATTGACCGTCTTTGAAACCCTTGAGGGCGGCGGTGCGTTGACCCTGACTGCGGTTGCCGTGCAGCACGGCGACTGTGTGGCCGGCTTCCTTGAGGCGCAGGGCGATTTTGTCGGCGCCATGTTTGGTGCGCGTGAAAACGAGGACGCTGTTGAAATTGGTTTTTTCCAGCAGGGCGACGAGGAGGGAGAATTTTAATCCCTGGCTGACGGGATAGATCGCGTGGGTCACGGATTCGTTGACGGAACGCGCCCGGCCGATGGAAATCCGAATCGGATCGGAGAGTGCGAAGCGGGCGACGGCATCGATCTCGGGTGGGACGGTGGCGGAGAAGAAAAGGGTCTGCCGCTTTTTTGGGCAGAGACTGACAATGGTCTTCACATCGTTGATGAAGCCCATGTCGAGCATGCGGTCGACTTCGTCGAGCACGAGCACTTGCAGGTTATCCAGGCGCAGGGCGCGTTCTTGCAGAAAATCCATCAGGCGGCCGACCGTGGCGACGACGATATCGCTGCCTTTGTGAAGCGCATTGCGTTGGGCCCCGTAACCGACGCCGCCGTGAATCAACGCGGTCTTCAGATCGGTGAACTGACCGAATTCGCGGAAGGCCTCGTCGACTTGAGCGGCGAGTTCGCGGGTCGGTTCCAGCACGAGCACGCGAGGCGAGGGGAGTTTGTGGGGCCCGAGCCGGTTCAGGATGGGCAATGCAAAAGCTGCGGTTTTACCGGTGCCGGTTTGGGCGGAGGCAATAAGATCTCGCCCACTCAAGACCACGGGGATGGCCTGTTGTTGAATGGGCGTGGGTTCGCCATAGCCTTTGGCGGTGACGGCACGAACGATACTGGAATAGAGACCGAGCTTGTTAAACGGCATGGGGCGAATGCCGAGGTGAAATCACTTAAACGCGAGGGAAAAACAGGGCTTGGACAAACGCCAAGTGGGAGGTTGGGCGCGATTTACTTGCTGATTCTTGTGCAAGTGTCTTGTCGTGAGTGTTTAGATCGAGGTGTTCTTGAGCTGATCAAGACATGGAAAGCCAAAGGGGGGTCTGAACCGACCGGAGAAAATTCTTTATCTCATTTAATTATCATCAATCGCTGGCGGTTTAGGACTTGGTGGACTAAGTTCACTGCCTGTGCAGAAGTTTGCGATCCAGCGGCACTGGAGCATCATTTTGCAGTCAGATAGAATACCCCTTTTGGACCCTCCCATGAAATCACCCCTTTGGCGGATTTTAAGTTTCTGTTTCATCGTCACGGTGCGAGCCTCGGCTGACGAGCCCGTGACACTGCGTACTCCGGAAGAGCTCGATCATCTTTTCGGGCCCATTGCACTTTATCCGGATGCATTGATCGCGTTAATTTTGCCTGCGACCACCGTTTCATCGGATGTGGTTCTCGCCTCGCGCTATTTGAGTGCCAACGGGAATCCGACCAACGTGGAGAACGAACTGTGGGACGATAGCGTGAAGGCGCTCATGCATTATCCGGATGTTATTAAATGGATGGATCAGAATCTCGCTTGGACCAAACAGGCGGGAGAAGCCTTCCTCGCTCAGCCGGTTGAAGTCATGAATTCAGTCCAGCGTTTGCGGGCTAAGGCCCGGGCCGCCGGCACTCTGAAGGATACGTCACAGCAGCAGATCATCGTGGAAGATGACACGATCCGCATCGTTCCAGCGCAGCCCGAAATCATTTATGTGCCAGTGTATGATCCCGAGGTGGTTTACGTCTCACGATCAGGCTACTACTCCGATCCGTTTCTGACGTTCGGCGTTGGTTTTGCCACTGGATTTTGGCTCGTGAACGATTGCGACTGGGGGCATCGCCGGATTTGGACAATGGATCATCATGATCGCGAGCGTTACTGGCATGATCGCGCCGACTGGCGGCGTCCGACTTATCCCGGTCGTCCTGATTATGTTGATGGTGCTTATCGTCACCAGCCGTGGCACCCGCCTGCGAATTACCAGCGTCCCTCATCGCATTCCGGCAATCAGTCACGCCCGGATGACTCTGCGCCGAATCATTCTGGCTACGGCAACGGTTCGAGAAATCGGCCAACGGTGACGGACACGAGGTGGAGCCGCCCCGAGCCCACTCCAGTTGATCGTGATCGGCCACATTCGCCTGATGGTCGCGATGGAGCCACGCATCAGCGTCCGGGAAATTCACCGACGTCAACGGCTCCGCAAGTGAACCCCACGCCGCCTACTCCAGTTCCTGTTACGACTAGTGTTCAGCCCCGCGGTCCGGAATCGCCTGCGCAAAATCAGCGTAATCACGCCGACCGGGTTTCTCAGCCTCGCGTGCAGATCAGTGGCCCGGTAAATACACCGGTGCCTCAGACGCGGATGGGGCCGCCTCAACCAGCCCCATCGCCTCGGCCCGCGCCCGTCTCGGTTCCGGCGCGGATTCAGCCTCCCGCTACGGCTCGTACCCCTGACCAATCAAACAAGTCGGAAAAAACTTCGAGCAACGCACGCATTGATAAAAATTATCAAGTGGACCGATCTCAGCGGGAGTAGTTGCTGAGCGGGCTAGTTCGCGTCAGACCGTCGGCTGTCGCAGGAGTCGATTGTGATGACGTGGCAAAATTTTTCTAATGCAGATTAGAATCATGCGGATGAGCTCGTATTCTCTTTTGGGCCTGATTACTCAATGGTATGCCCCATGATCCCCATGCCCAGTTTGATCAGGCCGTCTTGGATATGATTGAGCACAGCCCGATTGGGGCTGTGCCTTTTACCCCGGCTTACCGGGATGCCTTGACCAGACTTTATGCCTCACATCAGGCGTATGCGGACGCCGATCACAAGAACGGCCATGTGACGGCCCGGTCATTGGCCAGGCTGCCTTCCTTTCATGCCAATAATTTGGCGGCGTTGATTGCCGGAGAGATTTCGCCCGAGGCGCTGGAAACAAATGCCAGTGTTTTCGATCGTTATGTGCACGCCTTGCCAGCTGCGTTTCGCGCGAAGGCGGAGGCCTTCCGTTTGATCGTGGCGGGGCGGGTGGCGCATCATCGCGCCAAACAGGGCGGCGTGATCGCCCATGATCCGATTCATACTTTGATTCTCGTGCCGGGGACCGGACCCCATCCCGGTTTGCCAGGAAATTATCTTTATGGATCGGCGTTTCAATTAACCGCCGATGCGAACAGCGCGTGGGCCGTCCACCTTCACGATAGCGACGATGCGGCGGCGTTATTTGATGCTCCGACGATGGCGGTGGCGCTCGCCAAACTGCAGGAAGTCCTCGATAGCGCGCCTTTCAACATGAACGAACTCGAAGCGCTCGGCTTCCGTTTCAATTAAGGCTGGGCGTTCGCGCCCAAGTCGTTTTGTCCTTTTTCCGGGTGTGGACGGGTGGACCTCGCCACACTCAGCCAGCCGAGGAAATTCCGTAGCGATCAGTAATTCTATTCTGCCGTATCGGCGGGAAGTATGGTCGCGGCCTCCGCTTCGCTCGCGATTTCGACGTTCGCCTGATTCTCCGGACTGAGCGCCTCGCTTCCTGGTACGGGCGCAACCGGTTTTTTCGTTCGGCGTCCGGGCTTGGATAGAATCTCAACGTAAACCTCAGTGCCACCGGCCAACGCAATCGCATCGATGGCCCCCGTGATTTCTTCAACGTGTTTGGTCGCCGATTCGTTCTTATCTGAGCCTACCTTGCAGTCGAAGTCCCAGAAATCCACACCCTCGGGCAGTTTCTTTCTCCGCTCACGCTTCACGTATTTACGCACGTCACTTTTGATGGCTTCAATTACGCGTGGTTGGTCTTTTGCAGAAGATTGGAGGGCGAACGTCTTTTTCATGGCTGGGCATTCGTATGCATGAAGGGGCGAGGAGAGGGGAGATAAATCTTCGGTCAGTTTCGCCCTGCGGAAACTATGCCGTCTTCGCAACGTCTCGAAGTTATCTTGTAACCCACTGGATTCGAACTTCTCTGCCGTCCCAACGCCCAAATTCCCTATGATTTCCTGGTTGAATAAGCCGTGTCTGCGTTCGGTCGCCGGGTTTTTTTGTGCCGGATTTTTGCTGGCCTTACCCGCCGTCGCACAAATAGGGCGGCGCTTTCCGTCCGAAAAGAAAGAGGTGGCAGATTCGGTCACGGGCGTGCCACTCCTGTTTTTAACGAGTACCCCGGCCGGCGACTCTAAGATTTATCAGACCCATCACCAGTGGACGTCCGATGGCAAGTGGATCGTCTTTCGTTCAAATCGCGTTCGGGGCGAGGCGATGGCGGTGAACACCCAGAGTGGAACTATCGTGCAGGTGACCGAGGGTGGCTACGCGGGTATGCTCTGCTTGGCCGATCACTCGATGAGTCTCTATTTCCTGCGAATCCCGACGACTGAACCGGCGCCCGTCGTGACCGGCGCCGAGCCGGCCTACAATCTGCCAAGGGTTGCCCGCACTGGCGAAAATTCTCCTGCATCGCTCAATACTTCCGCCGGTGTAACGGGGCACACGCGGGCCGCGACGGGGCCGGCGCAAATCGTCCGGGTCGATCTCGGTAAACTTTTTGCCGATAGCGAGGCGGACAAGATTCAGGCTGCTTCAGCTTACGAAAAAGTGTGTGGCATTATCCCGCTGGAATGGGGCGCGGGTGGGGATATGGCGCTCGATTGCACCGAGGAGTTTGCCTATTTCCGCGTAGGCAAAGAAGAGTCGGCCAAACATCTCGCGGTAAATACCAAACTCGAATCTTCGTTCGGACCGCGCAACATGGGCGCCGGTCCGGCGGGCCTTGGTAAGATGAATCTCAAGACAGGTGAAGTGAGTTTTATCGTCGCCGTGCCTTTTCAGATTGGGCACGTGCAGACTAATCCGTGGGTGCCAGGAGAAATTGTTTTTTGCTGGGAAACTGGCGGTAAATCTCCGCAGCGTACCTGGACCGTGCTGGCCGATGGCACCGGGTTGCGACCGCTTTATCCGGAAGCGTCTTATGAGTGGATCACGCACGAGGCGGTCATCACCAAGGACGAAGTGGCGATTGCGATCCTCGCTCATCGTCAACCCGGAGTGGGCGTCAACCAACCTGATCCGTGGGGTATCTCGGGGTCGGGCGAGCATCCGACAGGATTGGGCATTGTGAATCTTCGCACGCGAGAGATGCGTATTGTTGGACAAATCCCGATGGGCAATCCCGGCAAATCGGTTTGGCACGTCAACGGCTCTCCCGACGGTCGCTGGGCCTGCGCCGACGATTTTCAGTACCGCCTTTGGCTCATCGATCGTCATAGCGGAGAAATGATTTTGCTCGCCGATCTCGGGCACATGACGACCGCCGCGGATCACATTCATCCGACGTTCAGCGCCGACAGTTCAAAAATTGAAATTCAATGTGCCATGCTGGCGGAGAACAAGCGCACGATGAATATCTGCGTCGTGCCGGTGCCGGATGCGTGGCTGAAACGAACCTACCGCGACACCCCGTGAAATTTGCATCAGCGCATGGTTTGCTCGGGGAATATTAATTCTTATTCTCGCGCTTCGCTCACCGGCCGGGGACAAAAGAAAGGGCCGCCCACCCCTGGACGGCCCTACCTAACACCAAGCAAACCTTTTGACTACACAGCGAGAGACGCCGGTTCAGTGGGTTCGTTCAAAGGTCGCGGAGAGGGAAAGAGCCTTTACGATTTTATAACAAATGCGCCTTGCGCGATGTCGCATACCTTGGGTTCCGTGGTGGGTAGTGAGCATGTTCGGAAGTTATGACTAGGGGTTTTACCTGTCACAAGTGATGCGATTCTTTGGCCAAAAAGATGCCGCAAAAAAATGTTAGTCCTCAATCCAGACCATGTCTCCTGTGCGCACTTCGTCGAACAAACCGATGATCTCGATATTATTCATGTGCACACATCCGCCACTCTTCGGTGATCCCAATTGATCCTCATGATTTGTGCCGTGGATATAAATGTAGCGTTCGTAGGTGTCGACTTCGCCGCCGGAATTCACGCCCGGTTCCTGCCCTCGTAGCCAGAGGATACGAGTCGTGATCAGGCTCTTCGCGTTTTGCTCGTCGTCGAGTTCGTTGTAATGTTTCCCGATGTTCACGCGCCCTTTGAAGACCGTTCCGGGCGGCGCACCGGCCCCGATTTTCTCCGTAATGCGGTGCAATCCGCGTGGCGTACCGAGGGAGTTTTTCACGTTCGATGGTGGGCGCAGCGAGGTGGACACGACATACGAGTGGATTAGGGTGTCATCACAATAAAATCCAAGCAGTTGATGGGTAATGGAAACTGTCATAACCCGCGCTGTCGGCTTGATTCCGAGCGCGTCGCACCTTTCTTTGATCCGTTTCAACATTTCATTCACTGTGAGCAAAAATACTTATCGGGTCGGCATCGTCGGGGCCACGGGAGCAGTCGGTCAAGAACTGATTGCCCTGTTGCAGGCGCACGCATTTCCACTCGCAGAGCTGAGGCCGCTGGCTTCGGCGCGTTCTGCGGGTCGTAGCATCGAATTCGGTGGTAAGAAAATCACCGTGCTCGAGGCCACGCCGGACGCGTTTGCCGGGCTTGATCTGGCCTTCTTTGCCGCAGGCACTGCTGTGACCAAACAGTTGGCCCCCGAGGCCGTCAAACGTGGCTGTCTCGTGATCGACAAGAGCTCCGCGTATCGGATGGACGCGAACGTTCCGTTGGTCGTGCCGGAAATCAACGCGGACGCGTTGCGCACGCATCATGGCATCATTGCCAGCCCGAATTGTTCGACGTCGGTTGCGCTCATGGCCTTGTATCCTTTGCACCGCGTGTTCGGTTTGAAGCGCGCGATCTTTTCGACCTACCAATCCGTTTCCGGCACCGGCGCCGATGCGGTGACTGAATTGGAATCGCAGGTGCAAGCCTACGTCGCCGGACAGCCGCTGCCTCGCGAAGTGTACCCTCACCAAATCTTCCAGAATTTGATTCCGCACATCGATTCGTTTGGTGCCGATGGTTACACGGGAGAGGAATCGAAAATGCGGGCCGAGAGCCGCAAGATCCTCGGATTGCCCGATCTCAAAGTGTCCGCCACCTGTATCCGCGTGCCCGTCGTTCGCGCGCATTCCGTTTCGATTAACGCTGAATTTGAGCGTCCGGTTTCGATCGAGGGGGCGCGTCAGGCGATCGCCGCTTTCCCGGGTGCCGAACTCATCGACGAGCCGTCGAAGAACGCTTATCCGACCCCGCTGGCCTATAGCCGAAAAGAAAAGTGTGGCGTGGGCCGCATCCGCCTCGATTCCGCGTTGGACAACGGTTTGGCTCTTTGGGTCAGCGGCGACAACCTCTGGAAAGGTGCCGCCCTCAACGCGATTCAGACGGCCGAGAAAATGATCGAGCTGGGTCTGCCACTGCGGGCTTGACCGTCGATCAACCGCGGTCGCGCCTTTCTCCTTGCCGGGGTGGGAACCTTGCCGTTTGTTGACGCTTTCCGGACGATTAGCTCAGTTGGTTAGAGCATCTCGTTTACACCGAGAGGGTCGGGGGTTCGAGTCCCTCATCGTCCACCAGTCTTCGCTCGCATGCAGCGAGAGCGGTGGCTGACGCGTCGAGTTCAGCTTGCTGAGCGCCGGCGGACCACTCGTTGCAGCTTCGCTCGGCAAGCCACCGGCCGAACAACTCTCTCCCTCCTTTTAATGAAGTTCATTCTCGCCACTCGTAAAAGTCCGCTGGCTCTCGTTCAGTCGGAGCTGGTGGCCGCGCGGTTGCGGGAGAAAATTACTGGCAGCGACTGTGAACTTCTGAGGATTGTTACAACGGGTGACCGTCAGGCGGAATGGTCCTTGGCGAAGCAAGGCGGCAAAGGTCTATTTACGGCCGAACTGGAACAGGCGCTCCTGCGCGGCGAGGCTCATTTGGCCGTGCACAGTTGCAAGGACCTGCCCGGCGAGAATCCCGCCGGATTGGCGGTCGCGGGCTTCATGCCGCGCGAAGACACCCGCGATGTGCTCGTGTTGCGCGAAGGGGTGAGCGATCCCAAAACGATCGCGACCAGCAGTCCGCGTCGGCAATTGCAGATCAAGAATCTTTTCCCTGCTGCCACGTTCACCGAGATTCGGGGCAACGTGGATACCCGGCTGAAGAAAATCGCCGGCGGTTTGGCGGACGCCACGATTTTGGCCGCCGCTGGGATGAATCGGCTGGGCATTCGCCATTGGCCGGGTGTGGTTTTCCGACCACTGGATTTTACCGAGAGCGTTCCGGCCGTGGGGCAGGGTGCCATTGCCATTCAATGCCGGACGGAGGATGCCGCACTATTCGCCGGGGTCCTGGATGCGGCCACGGCACGCGGGGTTGAAATTGAACGGGCCATCCAAGCGATGGTGGGAGGCGGTTGCCAAATCGCCTTCGCCGCCCATGTCGTCGGAGACACGCTGCATTTTTTCCATGTGCAAACCGGCATCCGTACTTTGCCTTTGATTCCCGCTGATTTTGCGAACTCGAAGCAAGCGGCGAAGCGGTTGCTCAACGAATTAAATTTCCATGCCTGAGACCAAGAATAAATCCCTGTCCGGCCGCCGGATTGTAATCACCCGCCCACGCGACCAAGCCGTCGAGTGGCGCCGGAAACTGGAAGCGCTCGGCGCGACAGTCATCGAATTGCCTTTGATCCAAGTGACGAAGGAAGTGAATTTGGATACGCTGGCGGAGGTGCTCGGCGGTTTCGGCAGTTATGAGTGGGTGATTTTCACCAGCGTGAACGGCGTGCGGTTTTTCTTTGAGGAATTCCTCCGGGTTCACGGAGATATTCGCGCGATGGGGCTCGCGCGCATTGCCGTCGTGGGTGAGGCGACCGCGGCCGCTGTGCGCGAGTTTCACCTGCGCGTGGAGATGCAGCCCAAGAAGGCCAGCGGCGAGGAACTCGCCCATGAATTGATCACCCGGGAATCGATGGACAGCGCCAAGATTTTGGTCATCACGGGAAACTTGAACCGCGAAATTCTCGTGCAGAAATTGGAAGACGATCGCGCGATCGTGGATTGTTTGCCCGTCTATAAGACTGAGGAAACCGATTTGGCCAATGATCCCGTGGCCGGTGATTTTCGCAATCAAGGCGCTGATGCCATTTTGTTCGCGAGCCCGTCAGCCGTGCAGTCATTTTTCGATCAGGCTGCGGTTCTCAAACTGGGCGCAAAAGCCCGCCGACCACTCGCCGGTAGCATCGGCTCCACGACAACGGCGGCGATGAAACAACTCGGCCTGCCTGTGGATTTCGAAGCAGCCGCACCCAGTTTTGATTCAGTGGTCGAAGCCTTGTTGGATAAATTAAACCGCTAAAACTCACTCCTGCCGCACGCCCGAAAGTCGGGTTGAATTAAGTTTTCTTCGTGTGGATTAATAATTTTCCCTCTCATGAAAGTTCCTTTTCTCGATCTCAAGTTGCAACATCAGGCCCTTCGCACCGAGGTGCTCGCGGCTCTCGCTGAGACCTACGACGCGACGCGTTTTTGTCTCGGTAAAGATGTGGAGGATTTCGAGAAAGCTTTCAGCGCAACGCTGGGTTATCCGCGCACGCTCGGCATGAACAGCGGCACTTCGCCGCTGCATATTGCCTCGCTGTGCGGCGGCTTTGGTCCGGGGGATGAGATTATCACGACGCCCTTTACTTTCGCCTCCAGTTGCTGGGGCATCAGCTACGTCGGGGCGACTCCGGTGTTCGTCGATATCGACGCCGACACGTGGTGCATCAGTTCCGCCGCAATCGCGAAGGCCATCACGCCGAAAACCAAGGGGATTGTCGTCGTGCATATTTTCGGCCAGCCCGCGCGGATGGATGAGATCATGGCACTCGCCCGACAGCACAAACTTTTCATCGTGGAGGACTGTGCGCAGTCCGTCGGCGCGCAATACAAAGGTCAGCCGGTGGGTGGCATCGGCGATTGCGGCACGTTCAGCTTTTATCCGACCAAGAATCTTGGCGGCTGCGGCGAGGGCGGGGCCTTCGTTTCAAAACATCCGGCGGTGATGGACCAGGCACAGTTGTTGCGGGTGCATGGTTCGCCCAAACGCTATTTACACACGGAAGTCGGTTTCAATTTTCGCATGGATGGCTTTCAGGGCGCGGTGCTCAACATCAAGCTCAAGCAACTCGCGAAATGGACGGCTCGCCGTCGCGCGATTGCGGCCAAATATCTTGCCGGGATCAAACGTTCCGATGTTCAGCTTCCGGTGGTGCCCGCGTACGGCGAATCCGTCTGGCATCAATTCACGCTGCTTCATCCCCAGCGCGACGCGTTGCGGGTGCATTTGGAAAAGTCAGGGGTGGGTACCGAAATTATTTATCCCGGTCCGATGCATTTGCAGCCGTGTTATGCCTCGCTCGGCTATCAACCCGGCAGTATTTCCGTGGCGGAAAGCACGAGCGCGCGCTGCGTCAGTCTCCCGATTTTCCCCGAACTCACGGACGAACAAGTCGAGCACGTGATTCAGTCCGTTAATCGCTTTTGAGGCCGGCCATTTGTCCGCCGCAGGATGACTTCGGTTCTGTTGCCAGGTGGGCTTACTGCGCAGTTCTTTAGTGAGACCAAGCCCGAGATTGCCGTGTTAACGGGCATCCGTATACTGATTGCTGCCATGAAACTACCCCGTTTTTTTGCCCTGCTCTCCTTAATTTCGTGCGTCGCGCCGCAACTGTTCTGTGCGCCAGCACCCCAAGTGCCCGAGTGGGCCTTGCCGGGCTCGCCCACGCATCAGCAGGTGCCGCCTCCGCCGAATTTTCACCGCGCGACGGTGAACTTTGCGACGCCAATTGGTTTGTTTGAAGGTCAGTCCGACATTGGCGGCCCGTTGTTGCCGGGGAGTGCTAGTTTCGATGCGCACACCAGGCGCTACACGATCTCCTCTGCCAGTTATAATATTTGGTACACGCGCGACGAGCTTCGCTATCTTTGGCGAAAAATGTCTGGAGATGTTTCGCTGGCCGCTGACGTTATTTTTCCCGACCCAAAGGGCTACGACGATCGTAAGGCGGTCCTCGTGATCCGTCAGGACTTGGATGATGATTCCAAGGAAATCATGACTGCGTTGCACGGCGCCGGTTTGATTCACCTGGCGCAACGTCCGGAAAAAGGGGCCAACATCAAAGAGGACTTTCGCGTCAAGGGAGAGCCCAGTCGCGCGGGCGAGGCCCCAATCCGCCTTGGAATCGAAAAACACGGCAACGTCGTTTCACTCTGGGTTAGCTTGAAAGGTGAACCGATGCACCAGATCGGCACCCCGGTCGAAGTGCACTTCGATGGACCTTTCTATGTTGGCGTTGGTTTCTGTTCCCATGTGCCGGATAAGTCCGATACCACCGTCCTCGCCAACGTTGTGTTTGAGAACTCTGCTGGCAAACTCCACTAGACAGGGTCTGAGAAATAATTCGTGGGGTAGCGGCAAGTCTTTTTTGCCGGGCGACCGCCCGGACAAATGCCGGGTTTGCTCCAGCAAACAACGGTACGTGCCTGCCGGCTGCGGAGCGCGAGCAAGTGGCAGATGTCGCATTCGCTCGGTAACGCTGGTCTTCCCATTTAGCTAGCGCATCCGCCTGACCCAATCTCACAGTATCGGGAGGCCTGTGACTACTCGATTCACGGATTTATTTCGCAGACACTGCCTCGACCGTTGCGCGGCGAAGCAGTCTGTGCGAGGAGGGAAAATGATGACACGGATTTCCTTGGGCGTCACTGGTTCCGCCTTGCGGTCGCTTTGCTCAAAGGTAGTTCCCTAGAGTGTTGGGATTGGGCCTCTCATCATTAAGTCGGATACCCTTGGAAAAAATACGGAGCTTTCAGTCGGACCAATCAGCGTTCCCTCGGAGCGCAGCAGGAGCGGGGGCGTCGCGATCGGATTGAATCAATCATAGAAAAACACTCGATGACCACCTGGATAATTATTCTGCTTTCGCTCTGGTCGCTCTTTTGGGTTGTCCGTGTCCTGTTTGTCACGCGTTTGCTGATGGGATTGGAGTTTTGTCGGACGAGTGTGAAGGTGTTGGCTGCGGCGGATATTCCGCCGCACATTCAAGAGGCAACCAAGCCCTGGGTCACTCAATTGGAAGGCCTCGGATTTCGGTGTCTAGGCGGTTGGAAACTTCACAGCACCACCAACGCGGCTTTTGATGACTACGCGGTTGTCTTGGAAAGAGCCAACCAACCGATCCGTGCGATTATTCAGCCCTATGAGGAATCGGCCAGATCGGGCGAGTGCTGGGCCTCGTTGCGAACCACCAAGGCAGACGGCACAGAGATTTTCACCGCGTCCCACGCGCCCGAGGAATTGTTGGCACTGGCGCCGGGTATGGAGGTTGAAGTGTTGCACACGGCGAGCCCGGAGGAATTGCTTCAGCGACATTTGGCGAGAGTTTTGACGGCGGGCCCAGATTGCTGGCTTTGTCCGGATTTACCGAGTGCGGCGGTCCGCGAGGAGCATGTTCGGGATGCGACTTTGGGCTATGCGTATGGCGTCAAGGCGCTGTCGGCGACTGACGCCGGGGTGTATTCCTATCGGGTGAGTGCGGCGCTGCGACGGGCGGTGGCTCTTATCCGGCGCGCCGCCCACCTGAAGAAAAATCAGCGTAAGGGCCAGCGATCGGTGATTTCCACGCTCAGTCCGGAGAGTCAGCTTGAGTTTGATCTGCATCAATACCGTCAACAGGGCGCACTGCGCCGGGGGCGATTTTCCCTCAAGGCCAAGACCGCGATCACCTGCCTGTCGTTTCTGGGGTTTGCCGGGGTGCTGGCGTGGCAGTATTCATTTGTCGTCGCGGTCACGCTGATCGTGGCGTTGATCATTCACGAATGCGGACACCTGTTGGGGATGCGCTGGTTTGGATACCGCGACACCCAGTTGCTTTTCGTGCCGTTCTTCGGCGGGGCCGCAGTGGGACACGATGAAAAGGTTTTATCTCCATGGAAGCATATCGTGATTATTTTACTCGGGCCGATGCCCGGGATTTTTCTGGGTTTGGTTCTGTTGGTTTATGCGAGCGGTGGCAACGCACCCGCGTGGATCAATCAGGTGGCGATCACCCTGCTCGCGTTGAATGTGTTCAATCTGCTGCCCATCCTGCCGCTGGATGGAGGCCAAGTCGTGGATTTTGCCGTGGCTTCCCGCTTTCCCCGGGTACGCGTATTTTTTCTCGCGATCAGCGCGGTGGTCATGGTGTTGCTGGGTCAGGGCATCAATGGCGCAAAGATTCTTTTCGGTTTGGGCATTGCGACGTTGATCCGCTTACCCGTCGAGTGGCGGCTGGCTGGATTGCGCCGGACGGTGCGCGAACAATTTCCCGACGGAGGAGAAGAGGAGCCGATTGTGCGCAGTCTGGCGTTGGAGATGCGCGAGCCGGAATGGAAAAAAACGTCCGTGGCTCAGCGGCTGCAATTGATCCGGGGATTGCAGCAGGTGCTGCGCATGCCGCGGCCGGGCGTGGGGACGATGTGTTTCGCGCTCGCGGGATTTACCGCGCCGTTGTGGTTCGGCACGCCGTTGGCCTTGTGGGCCGTGGTGCGTCAAGGAGAGGCGCGAGTCCATGAGGCTTACGCTCGGGCGGAAGCGGCCGGGCTGACGGTCTTGCCCCCACCCGCCGCGAGTGCGGAGGTGAAGCCAGAGGATAATGCGGCGGTGCCCTATGAGCAAGCGGCTGCCTTGGTGCGCGAGGACGCGGAGGAAGGCGAGGCGTCGGACACCCCGCAGAAAGAACAAATTGTAAGTCTGTTGCGGAGCGCGGCTCAAAAATCGGTCTTCGTTCCATCCGTCCCGGTGGGTCCGGCAAAGTCACACCGTAACTGGGCGGGGTGGGGCAACGGGGGGCTCGTAGGTCACCTGACTACTGCTGCGACGGAACGCTTGCGTTATCAGGAAGGAGCGGAGGCGGCGGCCCTGGCGATTGATGCTTTGAAGTTGCTCCGTCTCATGCAAAGCGCGCCGGGCTATCTGAATTGGCATGAGTATCAATTCCTCGCGCAATCGGGCTGGACTGTGATCGAGGAATCGCTGGCCAGCGGGGTTAAGCTGGCTCCGGACAAGCTGGCTGAGCTGCGATTGTTGTGCACTGAGCAGCCTGACATCACATTCGCAGCGGCTGCGCTGCCCCGCGCGCTGCTCGCGCAGTCAGGCGTAGAGAGGGGTGATGCGCTGCTTGGCGACGAAGGTGAACATACCGGGCGCTTTCTTCGTCTCATGCAGCGCGTCAATCCCGTGTGGACCCGCTTGCAAGTTGAGTCGATTGATCAGGCGATTCTGGCGCGCAGTTTCATGGATGGCATCGTGCACGGCGAATGGCCGAAGGCGGCCGGCGCGGCGGACCTTCGTTCGCAGGCGATGCTTAACGTGGCCAAGTTTGGCGATGCGATTGCGCGGCAGCGGCAGGCGAAGGTTGCGCTGCGGTTGCTCGAACAATCGCGTCAGAGTGGGACGAGGGCGACCTTGTTGTCACTCGGTGCGAGTCAGACTGAATTGAGTCATCCTTACACGCGGGAGCCGATGACGCTGGTTCATCGCGGCTCGCTCGATGTCCTGGGCTTTGCCAGTGGCTCGGTGCAAGCACCGGCATCGGAGGACTACGTGGATCGCGCGGCTCTGGTCTGGCGGGTGCCGGTTGCTCAGCGCTGATTTAATTCGGCGCCGCCACCACCGCGAGAGAAATGTCGGACGTCATCACACGTATTCTGGACGAAGCCGGTGAAGTACTGCATGTTTCAGACTGACGGCGGCAAACGACGAACGCTCAACCCGAATAACTCCATGACAACTCCAGTCGCGACCAGCCGTCGCCGAATACTCTCCGGAAAATGTCTCTGTGGCGCGGTCCACTATGCGGTCGCGGATGAATTCCGCTATGCTTTGAATTGCCATTGTTCCGATTGCCGTCGGGCGACTGGTTCGGCGTTTAAACCTTTTGCTGGCATCGAGCGCGCCAAGCTCGAACTGACCCAGGGCAAAGAGCGTGTTTTGGTTTTTGGCGATGAACAGGCGAACCATGACGTGCATTGCGGGGTCTGTGGCTCGCTGTTGTTTTCCGTGGTGCAGGGCGGCGCTTCCGTGCACGTCACACTGGGCTCACTCGTGGATGAGCCAACCATTCGGCCGACGGCTCATATTTTTGTCGGAGATAAAGCGCCCTGGTTCACGATCACGGATGCGCTGCCGCACTATGAGGGACATGAAACTCCGAAATGAGGCTCTTCGCTGATTAAACACGAAGAACCTTTATGGTTCCTCGCTGTTTTCGAGGGGGGGATGGCGAAAGCGAGCTTCGACCAGAACCCAAGTGAGAGGAGGTGACCGCTAATGAGTTTCGCCGATAGGCGAAACTTTAGAATACCCCTTCGACTGATCGTCTTCGGTGTGGATTCCGGGGAGTCTGCTGATCGCTGACTGGTGTGTTCTGTCTGCGACTAGCAGGCCCCAGATGCCCATGGGCGAAGCCGTACTTTCAAAGATTCATCCATTGATGAATCCAATGAGCGGTTAGTGCCTCCGGTTTTTTGATTCTGTTTTGTAAGTCTGCCCATTGGAAGTAGCGAGGAACCACTTCTATTCCCTGCGGGTTCAATCCCCTGAAGCTTATCGCGAATCGTGAGTAGAGTTGAACGGCTTCGACTTGCTCCGGGGTGGGCACCACGCCCACAAATCCTCCAGTTGGATTTGTGCAATGGCCCGGGGACCTTTACAGAGTGTCACAGAGGCTGAGTCCAGAGGGCACTGAAAGAGGCAGGGGCGATGTTGCGATGAGAACTTCACGAGAGGCAGCGGAGGCGGCAGTGGGTTTCTATCCACTGATATTCGCCTTCCGCTCAGGGTCGAACCTCCGTGCCCTGTGAAATCTGCCTTGGCTGATATGGATCGGGAATGTTTGGGCTAGCGTCTCTGCGTGGGAGCGGCGTGGGCGGCACTCAGGTCTTCAATGGTGCCGTGCTCACTGCAGGTTATTTCTTCCCCCGTGGTGGCTCCTTCGGGAATGTCGTAGGTGCCGCCATGCAGGCAAACGAGGGGCGCCTTGATGTAACTTTTCGGTCCGACGAGTTCGCTCAAACTTTTCGGCGGATGACTGTTCTCCAAGGTGTATTGGTCGAAGGCGGCGGCGTATTGTCGCAGATTATTCGCACACGCTTTTTCCTGCGAAGCCTGGCGTACTTTTTGGAAAGCGGGGATCGCCATCGCGGCCAGCAGGCCGATCATGACTACCATCATCATCGCCGCAACAAGTGGACCGCCACTGCCGCCACCGAGGTTTCCGCCCGGCATGAAGAGGGCGACAAAATAGGCGAACGGATTGCGCTCGGGCTTGGTTGCCGGCTGACCGGTTTTTAAATTCAAAAGATCCGAGACGCGGCGCGAAAGCGTCGGGTACGTGGAGGTGAGCTCATGCAGTGAAACGAAAAAACCACGTTCATCCACATGCTGTCCGGCAAACGCCGGAGCACTCAGCGTGCGACCATGTTCCTTGCCGCCGCTGAGAATCATCATGGCGCGCAGCGAGCCATCCACATCCTGGGCGGCAAAGGCGCCGTAGCGGTCGCAGGAAGTTTCCCAAGCGCGGCGATACGCCGGGCCGACGAGTGGGAAGAGCAGGCCGGGGCCGAGGAAAATCTGTTTGAGAATATGGCGGCTCTTGATGTGGCCCAGTTCATGACCGAGGATGAATTTCATCTCGGTCGAGGATGGCGTGAGTGCTTCCAGGAAGTCCGAGTAGACCACGACAAAATCCCGGCCCGAGAACCGGGTGGCGAACGCATTCAGCATGCCGCCGGCTTGAACAACGTAGAGCGCGGGAGGCTG